>JAQVBK010000003.1 GCA_028690365.1 Candidatus Cloacimonadota bacterium | reverse complement strand
TGAAAAACCGCTTTCTCTTTCTTGGATTCATGTTCCTTAACTGAGGATTGTGAATTACAGCTGATTAAAAATACAGCAAAGGCAAAAAGGATTGGTGCGTTTTTCATGTTTTGATCTGTATCAGTCTGATTTCATTTAATTAATAGGATATTCTATTTGCGGAAATGAGGCAGTAATGGTCTCTCTGAAATATTAGTAATAAGCTTTTCAGTAAAATTATAAAAATAAGATATTGTTAAAAATAACTAAGAAAAAAGTTAACAAAAAACTGACCTGACTTTTGTTATTAAGAATATTTCTTGAAAGGAATTAAACGCAGAAGACCGGCAAAAATGTCGGTCTTCCATTGGTTTTCCGGTAATAAAATTTTTGTCGGCCCGGAGGGGATCGAACCCTCGACCCCATGATTAAGAGTCACGTGCTCTACCAGCTGAGCTACGGGCCGTAAAAAAAATGCAAATTAAGCTAAAACAAGTGAATATTGAAAGCGAAAAATAACTTTTATATTAAACATCATCCATTGAAGTGCAATTCTCTCGTTTTGCTATTGATAGTAATCTTTGCTATCTCCTGCGATGTGAAAGAGCCTAACAGTCCGTATCATTCCAGCTATAATATGGGCAACATGACAGGTGAATTATCCATCACAGCTTTAAGTGATTCTTCAGTTAAACTACAATGGCAAGAGAATAGCAAAGTAGTGGGCAGCTATCTCATAGAGAGAAGAACTGATTCTGATGAACATTTCCTTCCCCATGCCGAAGTTGAAGCTAATAAATCAGAATTTACCGACACCGGACTGCTTACCACAAACCGTTATTATTACAGGGTTACCGGTCGAAATGACCAGAATCACACTAAGACATCTCTGGAAAACAATGTCCAAACCATATTTGATCCCATTGAGAACCTCACGATAATTCAGGAAACTATTCATTCTGCTTCACTGAGCTGGGAACATGATTGTGATTATGAAACCGGATATGTAATTGAGAGAAGGGAGACAGGAAAATACTTCTCCGGCATAGGAGAAGGAGAGGAAACCCGAAACAATACCGAAGGCAATATTGAAGCAGACTTGACTTCCTCGACCCGTTCGGCAACTGCCGTATCGGGGCAGGGAGTTAAGAATGCGCCGGATAATAGAAGAACTGAAAATCAAAAGACCATAACCCCCTCTGTCCCCCAGAGTGGAATAGAAGAGCTTCCACCCCGTAAACTTATGAATGGGGAATCCAGAGTCTCCCTTTCCAAGGGAGATGTCCCGAATTCTCGGGACAGAGGGTTAAGAGATTTCACCATTCTCACCACCCTCAATCCCAACACAACCTCATTTCTTGATGACTCAATCCTGCCTAATCGCCAATACGAATACAGAGTGAAGGCTGTTACTGAGTACAATGAGAGTAATCCACTCTCAGCTCAAATTACCATGGATTTCCCTGCACCCGGCAATTTGACCATAACACAAAACAATGTACACACTTTCACACTGAACTGGCAGGATAACAGCAATGGAGAAAACGGATTCAGAATTGAAAGAAAAATTGATGGTGAAAATTTCTCAGTTATTCATCACACTGCTGAAAATACAATTGGTTATATTGATAATATCAATATAAGGAATACTTACAACACAGTTTATTATAGAGTTTGCGCTTTTTATGGCAATGATCCGATTGAATTATCCCCCGCTGCAAGCAATCAAAAGACAATTACGTTTTCACCGGTACAGAATCTGAACTTCGAAAAACTTTTGCTCAATAAAATCCGGTTGACCTGGACAGATATAAATAATGGAGAAGAAGGGTTCCGGATTCAAAAGCAGGTAGACAATAGCAGTTGGGAAGAGTTGGGAACTACTACCGCTCTATTCTTTGAAGACTCAAATGCCGAGATAAACCAGAACCTTAGATACAGAGTTGCCCCCTTCTCCGGAAACAACCTGGTGGATTATAGAACTACCCCTTTGATTGACAATGCTATTCCTGCTCCTGAAGAACTGAGTTATGTAAGACTTACTCTCCATAATATCCGGCTTGATTGGCAAGAGGATATTACCGGTGAACAAGGATTTAAAATCGATAAAAAAGTTGGTACGGATAGCTGGTTCACTGTGTATGATTCTGTTGCTGCTAACCTGACAACCTGGACAGATACAAACGCTGAGATCGGTCAAAATTTGCAATACAGAGTTTATAGTTACTACGAAGAATTCAATAGTTTATTTTCAAATACAGTTGCGATTGATAATTCAATTCCCGCTCCCACCAACCTCGTTTATTCCAGACCTGATATAATCAGCGTTCAGCTTAGTTGGCAGCAAAGTATGGAAGGTATAGAAAGTTTTAGAATTGATAAAAAAAACGAAAACTCTGAGTGGGAAGAAAACTATGCAATGCTGGATGCCAATATTTACTCATGGACTGATTCTTCAGCAGAAATTAATGAGACAATTTATTATCGGATTTATTCCTGCTGGGGCACTCAACTCAGCTCTCCGGTAAACACTCCTCCCATTGATACCGCAATTCCATCCCCTACAAATATAAGTTATGAGGTAATTTCTATTAACTCCATCCGGCTCAGTTGGCAGGAAAACATAAACGGAGAAACCGGATTCAGAATTGATAAGGTGATTGACTATGACACAGGAGCGGAAACTATCATCGGTTACGCATATCTACCTGCAAATTCAACTACCTGGATTGATACAGATGTGGGATTGAATCTCACAATCAGATACGAAGTAAGCGCATATTACGAAGATCATTTCAGCGAATTATTGCCTACCGAAGATATCTATCTGAACGTTCCCCCTCCTTCCAATCTCACCTATTCCCGCCCCAACATTCATACTATTCAGCTTGAGTGGCAAGAAAATATTAATGGCGAACATGGCTTTAAAATCGATAAGAAAGTTGGTGAAAATGATTGGATTACAGCATACGCCATTGTAAATGAAAATGAAACCACCTGGACTGATTCAGAAGCGGAAGTGAATCAGAATCTACAGTACAAGGTATATGCTTATTATGAAGATGAAAATAGTGTTATGCTGACAACTGAAATAATTGATAACATTCTTCCCGCTCCCACTAATTTAACTTACTCTCAACCCAATATTCACAGCGTTCAGCTTGAGTGGCAAGAAGATATTAATGGCGAACATGGCTTCAAAATCGACAAGAAAGTTGGAGATGGCGACTGGATTATTCCTTTTGACTCAGTAGCAGAAAATGTTTCCACCTGGACTGATTCAGAAGCGGAAGTTAATCAGAATCTGCAGTACAGGATATATGCTTGTTATGAAGACGATAATAGCTTAATGCTGACAACTGAAATAATTGATAACACCTTGCCTGTTCCTCTAAATTTCAATTATGTAATTCAAAATAACAACAATGTACTTCTTACATGGAATTATCCTTCATTGGGTATAGATGGGTTTTCTCTTGAGCGCAGAATTGAAAATGGCAATTGGAGCTTGCTGGCAGATAATATTCCCGCAGATATTATGAATTATTTTGATATTGATCTTGATCAAGACACTATCTATTCCTATAGATTAAACGCCCTCTACAATATTTACTCATCTTCTTTTACCGATTCTTTACTTGTTGAAATACCAATCTATTACGTAACTGATATTGACGGTAATATCTATCAAGTTGTACGAATAGGTAACCAATACTGGATGGCAGAGAATCTGAAGGTTACGAGATATCGTAATGGCGACCAGATACCTCACGTAACAGATAATAGTACATGGACAAGTACTACAAGCGGAGCCTATTGTGTTTACAATAACGCACCATCTAATGCAGATACTTACGGCAATCTCTTCAATTGGTATGCAGTTGTAGACACGAGAGATCTTGCTCCGGAGGGATGGAGAGTGCCCTCAGATGATGATATAAAAGAATTGGAGATGTCTCTTGGCATGAGTCAGGAAGAAGTAGATAATTCTGGTAATCGTGGCACAAATGAAGGCAGTAAACTTGCCGGCAGGGCAGATTTGTGGACAGATGGGAACCTGGAGAATGACCCCGAGTTTGGCAGTAGTGGTTTCAACTTCCTTCCCTGTGGTTTTCGTAGCGGCCTCGATGGGAGCTTCCACAGCATGGCTTACATCGGTGGCTTTTGGTCTTCTACAGAGGGCGGTAGTGACTACGCCTGGGGCCGGAGGCTGAGTTATGACGGTACGCGGGTGGACCGCGGCCACGGCAGTAAGACAGCCGGCTTCTCCGTGCGATGTGTCAAGGACTTGGATAATTAACAACTATATTTGATATCTTGTAAGATATATCACAGAAGATAAGGAAGTCTTCTCATTTGAAAAGTTAGGATCAGAACTTTGATTTGACAGAATTATTACGGATTTTGCATTTGGTAGTGTTTTTATGAAGTAGTGGAGGGATGAGGTAGAAGGATGGGTTAGTCGAATTTTTTTAAGTTCATTAATATTTAAAATGCACATAGTTAGTCCAATTGAAGAACATTAAGTGCTTTTTGAAAAATGGAATAAGGCATGAATAAGCTAAATGCATCATATAATTGTAACGTTAAATTTGATATAAATGATTAAAGAAAAACTCATCTTATGGGAAAGAATATTACTATAGATATAAATAGAGATTATGAATATTACTTCTGTTAAAAAAAAAGGAGTATAGATTTTTTCATAAATCACAGGAGGAAGACTTGATAAATAGTGAGCTTCTTGAATACGAATTACTAAAAGGATACGAAGCGGGTTATTCACTTAATAAGAGAAAAATAGAGTGTCAATTATCTGGGTTAAATGAGATAGAATATGAAAATCTTTGCCATTACATTTCAAATTTTGATCCATCATATTCTGATGAAGGTGAATTGAACAATTCACCTCCTCTTATGAATACCATAGATAACTCATTTGGAGTAACATTATCTATTGGATATTGCTCAAAAGCTTTTATAAAGCTTTTAGAATACAAACATTCAATTCTTTCTTTAAAAAGTGACATATTTACTTTAATTATTTCAGATGCTGATATTAGTTCTCATCAAGAAGCTTTTGAAAATTTATCAAAATTTGGGTTATCTGTTCTTTTCTCAATATCCTGCAAATTGCATATTGATCTAGATCTTCTAACTGATCAGCCAAGAACCATTAATAACTGGTCAGAACTTTATGATATTGAATTTGCGATGCAATGCAGTGCTCGTTTGCCTAAGATTGATCATACATATGACATTGAACCATTAAAATATTATTTAAAAGCAAACATGAGTAGTAATCTGCCATTTTATCAATATTTGCAGTATTATCACTGCTTTGAATATTACTTCCCTGAATATCGAATATTGCGAAAGCTCTCACATTCTAATTCAGGAAAAAAAACTAAATTGTTAGATATTAGAGATAAGTTTCTTAGTATTTTTTCAAAGAGGAAGACAAATGGTGGTGAACTGGAAGACCTAAAATTCGTTTTTAATAGATGTTTAATAAAGTCTGATGTCCTTAATTATATAAAAACTAATAGATTATTACATAATTATTACTTTAAAAAATTATTTAAAAAAATCTCAAGTAAGGAGATCATAATGTCTGATAGTATTTCTTTAGATAAAATCGCTATAAGATTTTATGATATACGAAATTCTATTGTTCATTCGAAATCTAAAGAAAAGAGAATTGAATCAAACGAAGAAAATTATGGTTTAATAAGAAATGACATTAGACTTATTAAGTATATGGTTGAACAATTACTAATAACGAAAAAAGTTGAAATCACTTAATACGATCTTCTTTCTGAAGATGGTCAGTCGATATCATTATCGCTCATATTAAGGAGAATTATGGATTTGTTTGGATTAATAGCTATAAATATCAGACTATTTTGGGATTCAATACAATTAATCGAATTATTGAATCCTGTTTTATCATTTATTGGTGTCTGTATTTCTGCAATTGTCCTAAAAGCAACTATCAATTCAATAAATGAACAGAATCGTCCATTTATTAGTTTCTCCATTGAACCATCAAAGAAAGTAAAAAATTTCTTTATTGTAATAAGAAATACGGGGAATAGGACAGCAAACAATGTTATTATAAAAACAACGCCGAAATTAGTCTCTATATGTTCTGAAAAAAGAAATACTCCAAGCATTATATCAGATAAGGGAGAAATATCTTTATCAGGAGTTTCTCCTAATCAAATTATAAAAACTTTTTTTGATTCTGGTTTATATCGATATAAAGAAAACCCTAATGAGATAAGTGATAAATTTGAAATCAGTATAAGTTATAAGTTTAAAAAAAGAAAATTTGTTGAAAGCGTAATTTTAGATCTAACATACTTGAGACATGTATGTTCTTTGAATACTCCTGAAGATATTGATACTAATATAAAAAAAATTGCTGATAACATAGAATCTATTAACAAAAAAATCAAGTAGCAAATTCAAATTAGAATTAGTACCAATTGAAAGATATAAATTAAGTCATGATTCCGCTCCTTAAAACTCAAAATCCGTCAGTCCGATGATGGATCCGTCGGCATTTTTCTCCGGCTGCCAGGAGCGCACCAAAATGCGGGGTTTCTGAGAGTCGGGCAGATCAAACATCAGAAAAAGGTAACCTTGGGGTGCAGGAGGTTCTTATCTCCTGCAATCACTGTGTAATTATTTTTTATGGAGTTATGTGGAGTGTAAGAGTAACCTCATTTCGTCTTCGCCGAACACAGCCCCGTCCTACCCCTTCCAGTCAGTCGCCTGTCACGGCTCCTACCGAGGAGAAGGGGAGATGAAGCTCCTCTCCTTGATAGGAGAGGTTGGGTGAGGTTGTTCTTAGTGATTTAAAGTCTTCTCCTTGATAGGACTTTAGTGCGGCTACTGACGTAGAGGATTTAGGTGCCGTGTCCGGCTTTTGACGGAAGGTTGCCTTTAAATGATTTAGGGCTGTGTCAGGCGAAGACTGAAGGCTATCTTTGGGTTTACTGTAATGCAATTACATCTTTCGAAGAGTGACGTATATCAAATGCATCTTATTTGTAGCCTAATCCTCCCGGAAAAAGCAATGTCAATCCGGTGGATTGACTTACATTCTTCAGAAGTCTCCTTAGAACTCAAAATCCGTCAGTCCGATGATGGATCCGTCGGCATTTTTCTCCGGCTGCCAGGAGCGCACCAAAATGCGGGGTTTCTGAGAGTCGGTCAGATCAAACATCAGAAAAAGGTAACCTTTATCGGCATAATTGGTGGAGTAGTAATACTGAGCAATCTGAATACCAAAAATTCTGCCACCCTGCTGCACACTTTGCAGGATATTATCCTCAAAACGGATATTAATTACTTCCTGGGATTGGAATACTTTACTGAGATGCTCAACATACTCTGTTTTAGTCTTTCTGAAGTAACGGACATTGTCAGCGCTTATTCTGCTGATGAGTCCTTCCACATCAACCTCCGGGTCTTTTTCCATAATCTGTCCGATGATAATAAGGGCATCGTCAGAGAAGATGGACTGAATAAAATCAAGTCTTTTCAGGCAATAAGCTGATTTATAAGTTTCCATAAACTGTATTATCTGTAGTTTTTCTGCCAGGGAGGCATATTGTTCCGGTCGGTTCATAATATCGTTTACTGCAGCATCACTAAGGGCAAAGGAGAGCGACTCTACCTTCTTATCCCGGAAGGTAAAGACAACTTTTTCGGTGAACTCCTCTTTGTTGGTATCAAAGGAGAATTTCATCAGAATATCCCGGGCGATGACCTCGTCCTGCAGTCTGGCAAAAGTGAGGTTCATCTCTTCGCACAACACAACAGCATTGCCGTATTTAACGATTCCGGTAAAAGTTTCCCAGCCATTGACAGTGAAATATTTCTCAACCGAGTTGTAATCTTTGATTTCTATGGCTTTTATAATTTTCTTAATGATATCGAGGTAATTATTCATTTCCTCAGCAGAAATATCATCAGAAACTGTGTTGCTTTTTATCTCATGAGTGAGGGGAGCTTCCTGCTCAGGGCAATTATCCAGGGCAATCTGATAATTGTTTTCCATAAAGTAATAAGGGGGGATATCTTCCATCACCTGGCGGATTTCTTTATCGGTAATATGGTTAATAAACTCATATTCCACCGTAACTCTGAGTCTGTTAAGAGATCTGGCAGCTTCAGCGTGCAATTCCGTATAACCTAATCCATCTCTTATATTCTGGGGTTTGGAGTAACCATAGCCGTCATGGTAGCGAAAGGTCAGATTTTGTACCGGTTTGCTATCGTTACCGTATGCGATATCGAGATAATACTCTTTGAAGTTCTCTTCCTTATTCACTTCAATTTTCTTCAGGTCAATCTTGAGTAAACTGAATACTCTGAGAATGCGATTATACAAAGCAGGATAGAGAACAAGTTCGTTCCTGCTGTCAAAATTGAAAGTAATTTTCTGATTATCGGGATGAGTACGCAACAGTCGAAAAGCCCAGTAGTAATTACGGAGGGCATCGGCTATACGCAGTTCATTTTCAGCCTGTATCCCTTCCCGAACCAGGGTCAGGATTTTATTTTTACGGGCAGAGAAAAGTTCATTCAAATCTTCCACTTCGAGATAACGGATGACGTATATTTGAGGAGCATAACTCTCTTCATCTACAATGGAACGGGCATTGTTAAGGGTTGTATTGCAGTATGTGTGCAGTACGCTTTGGGAATATTCTCTGACATTGCCCTGGGATTCTGTAATAATATCTTCAAACTGATGCTCAACAGTTACAGATATCTGACTCACCAGATTTCTCAGCGCTTGATTATCAGCTTCCCTGAAGGTAGAAGCAGTTGCTTCTCCATAGACAATGTTTTCAGAATTTTTTAGTTGTTTGATACGGTTGGCAGCCATCTGAGCGTTAATAGAAACAGCAATTGATATTAAAATAAGCAATGTAAGGTATCTTTTGAACATAAATCCTCCGAGCGGTAGATTCTTTGCATCAGATTATTTGTCTATGATTTTTTTTCTGATGCATATCGCTATCAATCTGAATTGTGAAATCTAGTTTTTTACGGATTGTCAAAACTGATTCCCTATTAAATGCCTATTCTCAATTTTCTCAACAAAACTATAGACATCAGACTCGTAATCCTTTTTTTTGCTCAAAAATTCTGTTGGAGAATAAAATGAAATCTATCGTGTATGCTTTTCTGATAATATCAGCTTTTCTTTGCCTCTTAGCTGATGAATTTGTCGTCACTCAGGATATTGTCCTCAATCCAACTAATCTTACTCTAACCAGAATGAACCAAAGAGAAAAGACAGATATCAACGGGAATCTTGTCGGTCTGGTCATTATCCGTACCGGAATCCATGATTTATTGGTTGTTTCACCATTTTTGCATAAATTAGAAGCTAAAGGCGGGGAGTATCATGCTTTTTTCAGTCCCGGCACAAAACTCTTTACTTTCAAAAAAGAAGGATTTGGTAATTTGAAATATGAATTGCGGGAACGAATCGGTGAGATAAAATCAGGGACGGTCTATGAGATGTCCATAACCAACCGTGGTATATCAGTAATCTCCGCTGATGCCAACCTGCTTACCCTCACACTTAATCTCAACGAAGCCGGTGTTTATATCAGCAAAGATAATTTCGCTCCGGTTCAGGCAAAAGATAGACTGGCGGTATTCCGTTTACCGGCTGGAAATTATACCTTCACATTTGCCAAAGATGGCTTTCAGACTTCTAATCAGAATATTGAGTTAAGCAACGATAAAACTGAAGAAATCACGCTTATACCCGGTACTTCAGCACAGAAAATGCCACTTACCGGTTTTGCCAACCTCATAACCGAACCGGAAGGAGCAGAAATTCTCATCAACTCTCAACGTGTCGGTGTTACACCTTTTACTGTGGACGAACTTTTCCCGGGAGAACATGAATTAACCCTTCGGAAAAATCTATACCATCCCCAGACAATGACCTTCACCATAACTGAAAACGGAACTTTTTCACCAGGGACAATTATACTAAAACCAAAGTTTGGTTATCTTTCCGTCAACAGTTCACCCCAGGGAGCAACTATTACTCTGGACAATAAGCCTTATGGCAGTACCCCCTCCTCAAAGAATCAGATTGAAAGCGGCAATCACAGAATAACAATTAAAAGCGATCTTTACTATGAATACACTGAAGATTTTGCTATCAGTGACGGTGATGAAAAGTTTATCAGTGTCGAATTACAACCGGCATTTGGTGAGTTAACAATCAATTCAAGTCCTGAACCAGGAGCAGATGTTTATTTGGGAACTGATAACGCTCCGGTTGGAAAGACTCCTTATCATAACTCTAAAATGCCTTCCGGTCGTTATCATGTTCGTATAGCCAAAGATTTGTGGGCAGATTCTGAAGAAGCATTGGAAGTTAAAGACGGTGAAAAAACTGAAAGAACTCTGGTATTGACCAGAAATTTCGGTACTCTGGAAATTACTGCTGATGAGTCTTCGCTTATAATAAATGGTGAACCAGTTGGCACCGGTTTCGTCTCAAAAAGACTGAAACCGGGAAAGTATAGTGTCAGAGCTGAACGCGACCGACACCGCAGTGATGAAAAAGAAGTATTCCTCACTTTAGGTGAAACCAATAAAGTCTCTTTGTCTCCAATACCAATGGAGGGAATTGTTTCCATAAAATGTCAGGCAAAGGACAAACCTGGTCCCGATGTTGGAGCTGACCTTTTTCTTAATGGCAATAAGTTGGAAAACATTTCTCCCGCCAGCATTTCTCTGCTGATTGGTGATTATTCCCTGGTAGCAAAACACAGTAACTTTCTTGATACGGAGAAGAAATTCAAAATTGCTGAAGGCGACAGACTCAAACTTGAACTTAACATGGAAACATATTCCGGCAGTATGCTGGCTAAAGCCGATTTCTGGAAGACTCACAAATTGATTGGACTGGGTTCTACTCTTTTCATTGGCGGCGCTGCAGCTTACTTTCACATTTCCAGCGAAAACGCCTACACGGATCATCAGAGCTCAACAGATACTATTAAAGCTGATTCTCTTTATGATGACTATAAATCCGGGAAAAGTATTAGAAATGTCTGTATAGGTCTTGCGAGTACTACAACAGTCTATACTCTTTACAGCTTAATCAAACAGATTTCATACAAGAAAGCGTTTAAGTAGACATAAAAATCTGAAGACCATTTTATTCCCAAAGGGATCATTCTCACAAAAAATAAAATGAAATATAAAATGAAAAATACATGAAAATCGGAAAAATTATTATACATTGTGAATTGGTATATTTACAATAATATCTTATCGTAAGTGAGAAAGATTAATTTGAAAATTGTTGATTTTTTACAAAAATGGTGGGTGATACAAGATTCGAACTAGTGACCTCTACGATGTCAACGTAGCGCTCTAACCAACTGAGCTAATCACCCACTGACTCCAAATCATTTTTCTCAGTTTTTGTGTCAACAAAAAATCCGGGACTGAGACTGGTCAGGCAGTTATCATACGTTGTTTCAATAAAATATTGTTCATCTTTATGTTTATTTATCTTAACAGGTCTGGTTTGATTCTGGTCTGGTAGATAGATAGCCAACTTTGCCTCAGTTATTTAGCTATTTATTTGCTTGACTAACAATATATCCGAAAATAGTAAGCACACATTTGGCAATTTATAATTATAGATAGATAGATTAGGAGGAAATATGGAAACAAATCTCAGAGGTAAACATCTTATCACTTTTGATGATTGGTCAAAACAGGCTATTGAAACAGTTTTAGATTGGTCTAATGAATTAAAAAAATTACATGCCATGGGTGAATATCCCGAATATTTGAAGCACAAAACTTTGTTTATGCTCTTTTTTGAACAATCCACCCGCACCCGAAATTCCATGGAAGCAGGAATGACTCAGCTAGGCGGACATGCCCACGATTTAACGCCCGGCAAAATGCAGCTTTCGCATGGCGAAACTCCCAGAGATACCGCAAAAGTCTTATCCAGAATGGGTGAGTGTATTGCCATCAGAAACTGTTTTCACAATATCGGGAACCGCTATCTCAATGACATTGCCACGCACTCTGATGTACCAGTAATTTCCATGCAGGATGATGTTTATCACCCACTACAGGCAATTGCTGATCTAATGACAATTCAGGAATATTACGGTAAAAATCTTAAAGGATTGAAAGTTGCCGTCACTTGGGCTTATGCTACTTCCCACGCTAAACCTTTATCAGTTCCACAATCACAGATTCTGCTTTTCCCCAGATTTGGTATGGATGTTGCAGTTGCCAATCCTAAAGAATTTCCTCTCCAGAAAAATATTATTGATAAAGCCAAAACCAATGCTGAACAGAATGGTGGACACATAAGTTTTGTCGACGAAATGGACGATGCAGTTAAAAATGCCGACATTGTAATCCCCAAAAACTGGGGTGGATTTGGCTATTTCGATAATTATGTAGACAATGAAGAAACCCAGAAAGCCATGCAGAACAATCTGGAAAAACACAAAGACTGGATTTATGACAGTCGCCGATTAGCTATAGCAAAGAAAGATTCTAAAATAATGCATGCCCTGCCGGCTGATCGCAATAAAGAAGTAACTGATGAAGTTTTGGACAGCAAACATTCCATAATCTACGATGAAGCAGAGAATCGTCTCCACACTTCCAAAGCGCTTTTATCTTTGCTCATCAGTGGACGCGGATGGAAATAGAGGGCAAGTTGCAGATAAATTTTACTAATGCCCTTTACCGTTGTAGTGAATGCGGGAAAGAATTGGAGATAAGTCCCGAAAACTACCTTTGTCCCAATTGCAGCGATAGGAATAACTCCTCTCAGCCGTTACGGGGAATTCTTGAAATTGCTTATGATTTCGCTACAAAATATGATAAAATTTCAATACCATTTCCCGTAAGAGAAGATTACTTTCCAAAACTCCCGGTTGGAAATACCCCACTTGTTAAGTCAGCAAATCTATCAAAGAGTGTACTTCAGAGTAATCTTTTTTTTAAATTGGATTTTCTCAACCCCACCGGTTCACTTAAGGATCGCGCCTCCCACCTCGTTTCAGCTTTTGCCAGCAGTTTTGGTATCAACGAAATTATTGTAGCTTCCACCGGTAATGCGGCTTCCTCAATGGCGGGAGTGGGAGCTTCAGCTAGACAAAAAATAAAAATTTACGTACCTGAGTCAGCTCCCGAAGCAAAGATAGTTCAATCACTGATGTATGGAGCAGAAGTTATCAAAGTGCACGGAAGCTATGATGAAGCCTTTGAAACAGCTATGAAAGAGTTTTACGTAAGATCACCTTATGAGGTCGTTTGCCGGAATACAGCGTTTAATCCGCTTACAATAGAAGGGAAGAAAACTGTTGTTTTCGAGATTGTCAGTCAGTTATTAAGAGTTCCGGATGTAATATTCATACCTTCAGGAGATGGTGTAATCCTATCCGGTGTTTATAAAGGATTGGAAGATTTGTTAAACATGAGTCTGATTACTCATATTCCAACCTTGTATGCTGTTCAGGCTGAAGGGAGCTCTTCTTTACAAAAGGGGTTTGAGAATGGAAGTTTTCCTGTTTTGTATCAGGCAAAAACCTATGCTGATTCTATATCTGTAAATGTACCTCGTTGTGGATTCTACGCTCTGTCTAAATTGAAGAAACATAATGGAAAAGTTATTAGTGTTACAGATGACGAAATTATGCAGGCGCAGAGAAAATTGGCTGCTTCGGAAGGGTTATTTGTTGAACCTGCTGCCGCTGCTGCTTTTGCCGGTTTTATCAAAATTGCTGATCAGCTTCAGGAAAACAGCACTAATGTAATACTATTAACTGGTCACGGTCTGAAAGACATTGTGGGTGCAACAAATTCCCTTAAAAAAACGTCGTCATGAAAATCGCCGGACTTATACTAGCTGCTGGATTATCATCTAGATTCGGTGAAAACAAACTGTTGAAATTTATTGGAAATTTAACAATAATTGAAAAAACAGTTTTATCTATAGCACCGCTTGCTGAGAAAGTATATGTTGTGACAGGAAATGACTCTGAAAGAATCATTGATGTATTGAGGAACTACAGCACAGTAGAGTTTATCTTTAACGCAGAATATCGGCTTGGAATGTTCTCATCTATTCAGGCAGGATTGAATAGACTTCAGGACTATGAAAAGATTATGCTAACTCCCGGTGATATACCTTTTGTAAAGACTGAAACAATTAAGAAACTAATAGACATAGAAGGTCATTTTATTGTTCCGCAATATCAAGGAAGAAACGGACATCCTGTAATCATTTCGCAAGAATCAGTTTCTGAAATATTAGCTGCTTCTGCAACAAATTTAAAATCTGTCAGAAATTCTTTAGGATTCAAAAGTATCGTAGTGGATGATGAAGCCATTTTAAAAGACATTGATACTCAAAGTGATTTTGTAGAATTAACAAGAATGGAATAATTAACAAGATTTGATGAATATTTACACTATTCACAATATTTACTGTAAAGATAATCTTTTCCACATCAAAGCTTGACATATAAAAATAGTAGAAAAAAAAAGACATCTAATTTATGAAATTTAATGTCCAGTGGAGGGCACATGTTTAACTTTAAAAGCCTTTTTGGAATGTTTACCAACGATATAGCAATTGACCTTGGTACCGCAAATACATTAGTATACCGAAAAAATATAGGTATTCTTATAGATGAACCCTCAGTAGTAGCTGTTTCCAGAGACAATAAGAAAATCATTGCAATCGGACAAGACGCAAAGGATATGCTGGGAAAAAATCCTGATGAAGTAAAAGTAATCAAACCATTGAAAGATGGTGTTATTGCCGACTTCCAGGTAACAGAAATCATGCTCAGAGACTTAATCTTCCGGGCGCAGAAAAAAAGACTCCTGATTAAACCGAGAGTTATTGTCAGTGTACCTTCCGGCATCACAGAAGTAGAAAAAAGAGCAGTCAGAGATAGTGCTCTGCATGCAGGAGCCAGAGAAGTATATCTTGTTTCAGAACCAATCGCAGCAGCTATCGGAGCAGATCTCCCTATAGCAAAACCTCAGGGGAACATGGTAATGGATATAGGCGGTGGAACGACAGAAATTGCCGTTATTTCGCTTTCTCATATTGTGGTGCACAACTCTATCAGATTAGGTGGAGACAAACTGGATTTAGATATAATGAACTATCTTAGAAAGAAAAGTAACATACTTGTTGGTTTACAGACAGCTGAGTTGATTAAAAAAACTATTGGTTCTGCTGCACCTCTGGAAAAAGAATTAAAAATGGAAGTACGTGGTAGAAACATTATGACAGGCTATCCTGTAACTGTAGAGATTTCTTCTGAAGAAATTAGAGAAGCAATCAGTGAATCAATAACCTCAATGATTGATGCTGTTAAGCGACTTTTTGAAAGAACCATGCCTGAACTAGCAGCCGATATTGCCTCAAGAGGTATAGTTCTCACCGGTGGTGGAGCAAGCCTGAAACAATTAGATAAAAAATTAATGGAAACTGTAGACTTGCCTGTTCATAGAATAAATGATCCACTAAAATGTGTTGTAAGGGGAGCCGGAAAAATACTTGATAATCTGGACGAGTTCAGAAAAGTCCTCATTACCAAAGTCGAAGATTAGGCATGAAAATTTGTTCATCATTATTCCATACAGATAACTTGTGAGTCGGAGTAATAATGCAGCGTCATAGCCTACAGTTGATATTCTATCTGTTGATATCTTTCCTTCTTTTTGTGGGCACTACAAATTTCAGAATAAAAAAAGCAGATTTCTTAAGCAATACAATATTTCTACCTTTCACCAAATCGGTGTTTGAGATAAAAAGAGTTAGAACAGCTCTTTTGGAAAATGTCTCCCTGAAAGAAGAATTGTATTCGGAAATTATCAGAAATAATCATCTCCAGAACGAGCTTAACAGACTCAGCAACGTTTCTGTATCATCAGAATTTGGGAAAGAAGGCTTCAGTGTTGCAGATATAATTGGCTTTACAGGTAATTTCAATGAGAGGAATCTTATTATCAACAGAGGTGATTTGCACAGAATAAAAAGAGATGATCCGGTTATCACCTCAAAAGGGATAATTGGCAAGGTTATATCTACATCGTTGAATACATCAGTGGTAATACCTTTTGATCATCCAGATTTCAAGGCAGCAGTTATGGATAAACGCTCCAGAGTTCAGGGAATTTTAGAAAATGATGAATATGGAAATCTTACTATGTCTATGATCAGACGTGGAGAAGACATCGGTGTTGCAGACACGTTGATAACTTCAAATCTCTCATCCATCTTTCCGCAGGGTTTTTACGTTGGAACAGTGGATAAATTAGTGAGTGAACCTGACAAAGTGTTCATCAAGGCAATAATAAGTCCATTTGTTAAATTATCCTCGCTGGAGCAGGTCGTTGTATTGAAGAAAAATTTACACAAGAATGGAGAAAACAAAAATCAGGGACAAATTAGCTCACCAAGACTATTTGAAACTCTGGAATAGGAGTAGAAATGAATGATAGCGAATTCCGCTGTGGCTTTGTGTCGATAGTTGGTAAATCAAATGTAGGTAAATCTACAATCAGTAACAAACTAATCGGAGAGAAACTGTCAATTATCTCCCCCAAACCTCAGACTACAAGAGTTAACATAAAGGGTATCCTTAACGACTCGAATAAACAAATTATTTTTCTTGATACCCCGGGCTTTGTAAAAGCTCGTTACGAATTGCACAATAAAATGAATGAATACATAAAGAATGCTTTTACAGACTCTGATGTAATCATGTTTATAACTGATGCCAACGCCTATCCGACCGAATATGATACTGAAGTTATCAGAACTCTTTCCAGAATAAAAGACATCCCTAAAATTGCTTTAATGAACAAAATTGATCTCATTACTGAAGAGGTTCTGGAAAGAAAACTTGAGAACCTCAGAAAACAAGATTTCGAAATTGTTATTCCGCTTTCGGCAATCCAAAAAGACGATTTCTCAGATATTATAGAAGTTGTCACTTCATTTCTACCTTTCAATCCCCCTTTTTATGATACTGAGCAATTATCCGATCTTCCTATGAGGTTCTTTGTTAAGGAGACTATTCTGGAACAGATTTTCCTCAATTATGAAGATGAGATTCCTTATTCTTCTGCAGTTGTTGTGGAAAAATATGAAGAATTACCCAATAAAATTCTAATCCAGGCAAATATCTGGGTTGAAAGAGATACACAAAAAGCAATCATCATTGGCAATAACGGAGAAAAAATAAAAAAAATCAGAAAAGCTGCTGAAAGTCAGTGCTATAAATTGACAGGCAGTCGTACTCAAATTGAATTGTGGGTGAAAGTCAAGTCTGACTGGCGCAAGAAAAAGAACGCAATAAAGGAATTTGGATACAGATAATACAATATAATGATCATATAATCAAATAGTTAAATGTCTTTGTTTCAAATAGTTATCATTGACAAAATAACTTTTTGATAAAAATCAACGTACAGTTAAGAAATAAGCTTTGCAGAAGCAACCCTGACTGAACTTAGGAAGGAGTACTTTATGCAAATCAGAAAGCTTACAATTATTACACTAATTTTCCTACTATCATGTTTACCTAAAGATAATTATATGAGAATCGGGTTAATTAAACCATCTCTTGATTATCTGCCTCTCCTAATCGCATTTGAAGAGAATAGACTAAATCAAAATGATTACAAACTATATTACTTCAATTCAGGTTGGGAAGCAAATGAGGCTTTGTCAGCCGGCAGAATTGATGCTGCAATTTTGCCATTTACTTACGTTTGGTCAGATGTAGCCAATAATCTTCCTGTGAAAATTGCTTCTTTTCTGGAAAGAGAAAGTGATGGTATAATTGCCGACCAGAACATTGACAGACTTCAAGAACTCAACGATAAAAAAGTTGGTGTTCTTCGCGGTTCAACTTTGGATATTTTTTTTGAAATGCTTAAGGACTCTTTGCAAATTAAATCATCTGAACTGGTCTATTTCAGAACCCCCATGGATATGGCGTTAGCATTGGAATCAAAACAGGTAGATGCTCTGAGTTATTATGTACCTTCTATTTTTAAACTATCACATAATTTTAAAATTGTTGATTGGTTTTCCAACTATTTCCCTGAACATCCTTGTTGCGATTTGGCAGTGAATGAGAAAAATATTAGAACAAAAGAGGTTCAATTGAAAGAGTTAATCTCTGCTTTAGGTACATCGCTTCCTCAAAATAAACCAGACATTCTTCTCATTGATATCGTTTCAAAATACTATAACATAGAAAATTCCCTTATTCTGCCTTCACTTAGATACACAAAATACTCAATTGGCCTTGACACTAAAGGAATGAACTTTGAGAAAAGAGCTGCAGAAACTATGTTTCGAAAAGGCTATATCTCACGCATTCCTTTATCTGAAGAAGTTTATTACAGTTTTCAATAATGTGGTTGTTAAAAGTTATCATAGTTATTGGGATATTCCTTCTATTTTACTCTCTGCTTATTCAAAGTCTCAATATCGACTTCAAAGATGCTTTAGTTTTCAATTTCTCTATTAAGCTCTTACTGATGGATGTAACAATCTCTGTTATTAGAGTAACAGTGATATCTCTCCTTTCCTGGGTAGCTGCAATTATATCTGCAAAACTGATATCTATGAAGCGGATTTTTAGGATATCAGTTCTTCCAGTTTTTAATTTTATGAGACACATTTCACCATTTGCCTGGATTCCATTTTCGATTATCTGGTTTGGGCTGGGAGAATTGTCAATTCAGGTAGTAATGTTCATTGCATTGTATTTTCCTGTTACAATACTTTGTCTCGAAGCTTTTGGTGGTATTGAGAGAGAATATCTGGATGAAGCTGCAGTATTGGGTGCAAATCTGAAGCAAGTGTTCTTTTTTATTGAGTTGCCAATCCTGAAAAAACAACTCATAGATTTCTATCGACTCACATGGGGAATCGGTTGGATAACTCTGGTAGCTGCAGAAATGTTGGGAGTGAAAAGTGGAATGGGATTCAGATTATTAGATTTTCGTTATCTACTTCAATATCAGAGTATGGCTTTTTATATAATTGTGATGGGAATAATTGGAATCTTAGCAGATAAACTTATCAATTATTTGTACGAAGAAATAAATGATTTGTAATTTACTTACCGACACAGAATTCAGAGAAAATTTTATTTAATATGTCCTCGTCAGCTACTTTTCCAATTATTTCTTCCAAGTATTCGCTGGCTTCTTTAAGATCAAAAACTGTAAATTCATATCCCATTGCGTTAAAAAAAGAATACTGAGCTTTTTCCATAGAGTTTAGTGCATTTCGCACTGAACTGATTTGTCTCGCATTAGTCAGTATGCCTTCATGTAATTCTTTATCTTCAATCCTAACTTTATTAATAATTATCTTCTTCAATTCATCCAGACCATTTTCTTCTACTGTGGAACAGAGAACATAATCTTTTTTCAGCTTTTCTTTTTGCTCATGATTTAGCAAATCGCTCTTATTTACAACTTTAATTATTTGTGCGTTAATTTCATTTTTATCCAGTAGTTCCAGTTGGCTGAGATCGAAATTATTATCCGTTACGAATATAATTACATCAGAATTCTTGATAACTTCAAGTGATTTCTGAATTCCGATTTTTTCTGCCAGATCATTTGTTTCTCTTAATCCTGCTGTATCGTAAAAACGAACCAAATAACCTTCTATAGCCAGAGCTTCTTCCAAGTAATCTCTTGTAGTTCCGGGAACAGGAGTGACGATAGCTCTTTCAGTCTGGAGAAATTTATTAAATATACTTGATTTCCCTACATTGGGAGAGCCCAGAAGACTAATCTTTAAGCCTTCTCTCAGTATTATCCCCTCTTCCCCACTTTTAACGAGTCTTTCCATTTCCAGTTTGATATCATTGAGCCTATTGCTAAAATTTTCTTCATCTAGCGAATCCAAACCTTGCTCCACAAAATCTATCTCCAGCTCAAGTAAAGTTCTCAAATCAGTTATCCCTGAAAGCAATACTTCGATTCTATGGAAAAGTGAACCACTCATCTGTTCCAGAGCTAACCTCTGTGATTGTTTTGTCTGCGCTTTCAAAAGATCATTTATTGCTTCAGCTTGTGTCAAATCTATCTTATTATTTAGATAAGCTCTTTGAGTGAATTCTCCCGGCTCAGCAATTCTTGCTTTTGTGAGACACATTTGAATTACTTGATCCACAATAAACAAGTTTCCATGACAGAAAATTTCAACCATATCTTCACCGGTATAAGAAATAGGATTACGATAAACACAGACCATAACATCATCTACAAATCTATCTCCGGAGAATATTTTCCCCTTCAGCATTCTATTGGCTTTAGCTTTTGAAAGTGGTTTTTTATTCTTGAAGAAGGTTTCAACAATCTCGATGGACTTTTCTCCGCTTATACGTATAATTGCAATGGCAGCATTAGCATTTGCTGTAGAAAGAGCTACAATTGTGTCATCGATTTGTATGTATTTCAATTTGTATTTTCTCTGATGATTTCTTGAAAAAGACGGTTTTTTAGTAAATCATTGTAAATTTTTTCAGGCGTAAGACCCAATAAATCCTCTAACTCTTCAGTATTTCCAAATGTTATAAACTCATCAGGAATTCCGTATGAAAAAACTTTTATATCAGAATTTACGTAAAATGATTTTATACTTGAACCAAAACCGCCAATCAGAGCATTATCTTCAATCGTGATAACAATACTGTGGTTATCTTCTATTTTCCCCAGTAGCTCGTTATCTAAAGGTTTTACGAACAGAGGATTAATGAGTGTAGATGATATTTTTTCTTTAGCTGATAAGATATTTTTCAGAGTCAGTGCTTTGTGAAATGCTGTTCCAACACCAATAATTGCAATCTTTTCCCCTTCATCGACAACCGAAAATTTTCCATATTCGATTTCAGTGTTCTTCTTCTGACACAGAGCAGTACCTCTTGGATACCTAATAACACAAGGACCATTACGATGACTAAGACTGTACTTCATCATTGCATCCAGATCTTCCGCATAGGCAGGTGCCATAATTGTAAGATTAGGGATCATGTTTAGAAATGATAAATCAAATACTCCATGATGTGTAGCTCCATCCTCTCCAACCAATCCGCCTCTGTCTATTGCAAATACAACCGGCAATTTTTGTAGTGCTACGTCATGAATAAGTTGATCAAAAGCTCTTTGCATAAATGTTGAATAGATAGCTACATATGGTTTCAGCCCTCTCACTGCCATTCCTGCTGCAAAAGTAACTGCGTGCTGTTCCGCAATTCCTACATCATAAAACCTGTCTGTGAACTTTTCGCTGAAAGGTATTAGTCCTGTACCATCAGCCATTGCAGCAGTAACTGCAACTACTTCTGAATCAGTTTCTGCCAGATTACACAGAGCAGCACCAAAAACATTCGAGAAAGAGACAGATTTTTCTGATTTGCAAACACCAGTTTCTTTGTAATAAGGACCTAGTCCATGAAACATCTGTGAATTCTTTTCAGCAAATGAGTATCCCTTTCCTTTGTGTGTAATGGCATGAATCAAAATCGGACCATGCATATTGGTCTTAACTTTATGAAGTATCCTTACCATTCTGTGAATATTATTACCGTCAACAGGTCCCACGTATTTGAATCCCAAATCTTCGAATATAATATTGGGAACCAGAATATTCATGAAACTCTCTTCCAGTTTCTGTGCACCAGTAATGAATTTACCTCTTATAGAATCCGGAAGAGTGTGGGATAATGCCCAAACTTGTTCTTTTAATTTATTGTAAGGTTTACTTACCAACATATTTGTCAGATAATTCTGAAGAGCACCAACATTCTTTGAAATAGACATTTCATTATCATTCAGAATTACAATCATCTTCTTTTGCAGATGACCAGCATGATTCAATGCTTCCAGAGCCATTCCACCTGTTAAGGCTCCATCTCCTATTACGGCAATTGCCAATCCTTCTTCTTTCTTCTTCTCTTTTGCCACAGTAATTCCCAGAGCTGCAGAAATCGAAGTGCTACTGTGACCAACTCCGAACGCATCGTACTTACTTTCAAATATATTATTAAAACCACTAAGTCCATTCAGTTTTCTCAGAGAATCAAATTGCTCGTTTCTCTCTGTTAAAATCTTAAAAGCGTATGACTGATGTCCCACATCCCATACTATTCTATTTACTAATGGATCAAAAACCTTGAGCAAAGCAATCGCAATATCTGTAGCACCCAGACTTGGAGCTACGTGTCCCCCATTTTTAGCAGTAACATCAATAATTCTCGACCTTACTTCCGCAGCAAGAATAATCAATTGAGATATTGATAATTTTCTGATATCAGCAGGACTTTTTATTTTGTCTAACATAAATCCTCTATTATTGTTGTAGGTTCTAAATAATCACAAAACTCTATTTTCTATCCACTGAAGAACATTTTCTACTCCGCTTTTTTTGAGAGAAGAGAAACCATAAATGTTTTCATCTACAAGCCCAAGCTCGTTTTTCAGGTTCTGAAGATATTGATTTACTACAGTCTTTTTTAGTTTGTCAGTTTTCGTGGCAACAACCGCATGAGGAATCCCTGATCTTCTAACTAATTCCAACATCAGAATATCTTTAGGATCTGCTTTATGTCTGATATCTACTAAAATAATTAAACCTCTGAGCTGGAATCTTTTCTCCAGGAAACTTGAAATCATTGTTTTCCAACTATCACGCTCAGTTTTGCTTACTTTTGCATAACCATATCCCGGCAAATCAACAAAATTTAAAAATCCTTCGTTTTGCTCATTGTGAAGAAATCTTATTTTGAAAAAATTAATTAGTCTAGTTTTACCGGGAGTATTACTTATTTTTGCAATAGTTTTTCGATTAAGGAGGGTGTTAATCATAGAAGATTTACCAACATTTGATTTACCACAAAAAGCAATGTCAACGCATGTGGATTCAGGGTATTGTCCGGGGTTAACAGCGCTGGTTATAAATTCTGATTCAAGAATTCTTATCATATCTCCTCAGTATAAATTATCGAAGACTTATCAGACTCCCATATTTCTACATCAGCTAGTTTGCACCCTTCCTCTTTGAGATTTTCGGAGAAATCTTTATACATTACCCTGGCAATGTTCTCTGAAGTTGGATTCATTCCATGAAAACAGTCCAGTTCATTAAGGAATTTGTGGTCGAATTCTTCAATTAGATCTGAGAGATGTTTTTTTACCTTTGTGAAGTCTATGGTGATACCTATTTCATTAGTTTTCTCGCAATAAATACCTACCCTTACAGTCCAGTTGTGTCCGTGTAAATTAGAACACTTTCCATCGTAGTCTATCAGCTTATGTGCAGCTGAAAATTGAGATGTAACATTAATCTTGAACATTTTTAACTCCTTTATGTTAAATTTTTTCAAGGCTTTTTCTTGTAAAGAATTTTTAACGTATAGTGATGTCAATTTTTGTCTCTAACTGATTACTGATAATCACTAAAATTTAGATAAACTTTTGCTCTGTAGTTTTCAGTTTTGTTTCTGAAATTTCATCTCATTGATCACATCTGATAATTATCACTTGATAATTTTTTGACTATATAGATTTTGCTCCGGTGAGGAGGATATCCACATGATAAAAACTAAGTATATCTATGATTATAAGGATGTTCCACATTTACGAAATAGTTTTAATCAATTGGCAAATTCGGTCTTCGGGATTGATTTTGAAAAGTGGTATAGCTATAACTTCTGGACTGACAATTATATCTGTCACTCATTTTGCCACAATGATAAAATAGTCTCAAATGTTTCAGTTAGTGAACTTACTGCAATAATTTCCGGTAAAAAGCTTAGTGCATTACAGATTGGTACGGTAATGACTCATCCTGAATACAGAAATAACGGATACGCTTCCCAGCTTATGCAGAAAGTATTACAGAAATATTCACAAAAAGTTGATCTAATCTATCTTTTTCCGGAAGAACATGCCAGAGATTTTTATTTGAAGTATGGGTTTTCAGAAACTTGTGACAGTAGATTCTTATGGAAAAAACATCACCCCATCAAACAAGAAATTAACAAACGAAAACTTGCTTTAGATAAAAGCACAGATCGAGACTTATTGCTAAATATCTGTAAGCAAAGAAAACCGCTATCTGAAAAATTTTCTATAGAGAATTCAGCCGGAATAATTACCTGGTACTGTACAAATATGTTTGCAGACAATATTTATTACGTAGAAGATTGTAATGCTGTAGTAATTTGCAAGTACGATAAGAATTCTTTGTTTGTATATGATATAATATTTACCGGTTATTTAGACATTGCTTCATTCATCCGAACAATCTGTCATGAAGAAACATGTGTAATACATCTATTTTTTACTCCCGATTTTCTCGATAAAAATGATGAAAATGTTGAAATAATAAGTAATGAAAGTATTTTTTATAAATCTTCAACTTATAGATTCCCCAAAATCTTTAGTCACCCAATTACATCTCATGCTTAGAATGTTTTTTTACAGTGACTAATCAGGTAGAATTGCCATGGCATCGCCATAACTGAAGAATCTATATTCTTTTTCGACAGCAATTTTATATGCTTTCATTATGTTTTCATAACCTGCAAAGGCAGAGACCAGCATCAACAGTGTTGATTCAGGCATGTGAAAATTTGTTATAAGTCCATCAATGATTTGGAACTGCTTTCCTGGATGAATAAATATGTTTGTCCATTTAGATCCATAATTTACCAAATTATCATGTGCAAAGCTCTCAAGGGTTCTGGTAGAAGTGGTTCCTACTGCAATCACTCTTCTGTTTTCTTTTTTAGCTTTGTTTATTATATTTGCTGCTTCCGTACCAATCTCACAAAATTCACTGTGCATCTCATGATTTTCGATGGAATCTGATTTCACCGGTCTGAATGTTCCTAATCCCACATGCAACAATACTTCAGCTAAGATTACACCTTTTTCTTTTAATTTAGTGATAATTTCATCTGTGAAATGTAAACCTGCAGTAGGTGCTGCTACTGAACCATTTTTGTTGGCATATACAGTCTGATAGGTCTCTTTATCTTTTTCTTCAGCTTCTCGCAATATATAAGGTGGAAGCGGAGTTTTACCTATTGAATCAAGTAGTCTCCAAAAATCTCCTTCATAATAAAATTCCACAATTCTTTTACCTTCGTCAGCTTTATCAATAATCTTTGCAGTAAGTTTGTCACTGAAATTCACTATTGCTCCGGGGAGTAATTTTCTGCCGGGGCGCACCAGACATTCCCATCTGTTTTCCTCATGATGTTTCAGTAAAAATACTTCAACAAATGCACCGGTTGACTTTGTGCCAAATAATCTGGCAGGAATTACTTTTGTGTTGTTAATCACCAGAACATCACCTTTATTCAACAGATCAATAATATTATTGAAACGTAAGTGTGATATTTCTCCAGTTTGTTTATGCAAATGTAGCAAACGTGATTGACTTCTGTTATCCAGAGGATATTGAGCTACTAAATTTTCAGGTAACTCGTAAAAGTAACTGCTTGTTTTCAGTAAAAAATCATCTTTCATTCTTTTATTTCCAAAGCCACATTTTCTGCTTTCTCAAGAATAGCTCTGAAACTGCCGAAAATGATTTTACTCTCTAGCAATACAGGAATCTTGTGTTCATCTGCAGTCAGCCAAATAAATACTCTTCCCGTCTGGTTAAATATAGATTCCCCTTTAAGAATCGGTTCAATTTTGAAGCAGTTTATTTTGCCAAAGATTGTGTCCACTTTTTCTTCTTCGAGGATATTGACTCTTGTTACATAATTGCCACCATCAACAGTGACATTCACATCTATAGAATCTCCGACAGAAAATTCATGATTTCTAACCCAGTAAAACGCGCTAAAGATATCTTGTGTTCTCTCGGGAATCTCCATCTGTTTTTCATTGAAAGTTTTGGATTTCCTGCCATATTTCATGTAAATAGAAAGATTTTGTTCAGGATAATAATAATGAATTCTGTACTGTTGATAATTACCTTCTCTCAATTTTTTGGTAAATCTCAGAGATACAAGATCATCTTTTCTCCAAATAGATTCAATATAATCCCTGACTTTAAATACTTTATCAAAAACAGAATTAGTTTCTGTTGTAGCTGATATTTTGTAAATTTCTGTACTATCACGATACAACTCTTCTCTTACTTCTAAAACAGCTTCAGCAGCTGAGATTATCCCATATTTAATCTTAAAAGTTAACTTCTCATTGTTTTGAAAAGACAGTAGCAAAGTGATCATCAACGTTAAAAATATTGAGTAGACAAATTTCATAGAGCTCCACCGGTAACGAAAATTTCTTCGCCTGTAATATAAGTATTTGTTTTGGATATAAGGAAATTACATAGGTTAAAAATATCATCAACGTCTGCTAATCTATTCAAGGGAATTCTCTTGAGTTGATCATCGTAATACTGTTTTCTGAACTCCCTGTATTCCGGATTGAACTTTGAATCATCAATTTTTACTGGTCCTGGTGAAATGGTATTTATCAGAATGTTGTTCTCAGCTTCTTCGCAAGCAACAGAACGACATAAATTAGCTATTGCAGCTTTTGAAGCTGAATAAGCAGATCCATTTCCCAATCCTATCCTGCTAACATTTGAACCGAAGAGTACAATTCGACCAAATCCATTTCTCCTGAGGATTTCTATTGAACATCTTAGAATATGGTATGTTATGATAAGATTATTTTCAATCACATCATACCAAATTTGGGGTTCGCCATCTGCTAAACTCGAAAAATCAATGCTTCTCATTGCAGCAGTGTGAATCAAGAAACCAGGGTTAAGTTTATTATCTGCAATAGTATTATCTAGTTTGTTCTGTATTTCAGAAAGATTTTTTAAATCAGATTCAATTCCAAAAATCTGCTCAGGATATTTCTTTTTAATAGAATTATATTCTTCCGTGAATACTCTGTATATAAGAATAAGCTTGTCTCCAAGTTCAATGAATCTCGAAATAAGTCCGGAAGCGATACTACCACTTGCTCCTGTGATAATTATAGTTCTCTGCTCACTTAGACATTTCATCATTATCTTCCATATTGCAGTTCACAATGTTTTTCTCAAAAACAATATCTATTATTTGATTTGCAACATCGAATTTTGAACCAGTCAGATATTCACTTGCAATCTGATTAATCAGTATTACTTTTGTTTCATCTTTTCCTGATACAGCGATATCGTTTGCAACAATAAAATCCAGATTCTTCTTCACAAGTTTATTACCTGCATTTCTTTCAATTTCATCACTTTCTGCAGCAAATCCAACCAGAATTTGATTTTTTGATTTATTATTTCCCATTTCCTGAAGAACGTCTTTTGTTCTAATCATGTTTATCTGCAAATCAATGTTGTCTTTTTTTACCTTTTGCTCGTGCTTCTCAATGAAGGTGTAATCGGTAACTGCTGCAGTCATGAAAATCAAATCCATTTCAGGAAATGTTTCGGAACATGCTTCAAACATTTGTTCGGCTGAAACAGCTGATTTTGGTTTCAAATAATGAGGGATGCTTTCTGTAACAGAAGCAGTGATTAACTCGACCTCAGCACCTCTTATGTGTGCTGCTCTTGCTAAAGCCAAACCCATTTTACCGGAAGATGAATTAGTCATAAAACGCATAGGATCAAAATATTCTCTGCAAGCACCTGCGGTTACCATTACTTTTTTCCCGATAAGATCTCTAGAGTAATCGACAAGTGAAGATATATAATATAAGATTTCATTAACGTCAGGAAATCTTCCTTTTCCCTGATATCCACAAGCAAGTCTGCCTGATTCCGGTTCCATGAAAAGAAAGCCTCTTTTTATCATTATTGCAATATTGTTCTGAACAACAGTGTTTGCATACATATTTACATTCATTGCCGGAACAATAAGAATTTTCTTTTTTATAGCGAGAACCGTAGAAGTCAGTAAATCATCTGCTATTCCGTGTGCCAGTTTACCAATTACATCTGCTGTTGCCGGAGCTATCACAGTAAAATCTGCCCAATCAGCCAATTCTATATGTTCAATTGGGTTATTCAAATCAAACATTTCTACAGAAACTCTGCTGCTTGACACAGCTTTCAAAGTTAACGGAGTTACAAATTCACAAGCATTTTTTGTCATTATTATTCTTATTTCTGCTCCGCCTTTAACCAATCTGCTGACCAAATCCACTGCCTTATAAGCGGCTATTCCGCCTGTAACTCCCAATAATATCTTTTTCCCTTTTAACATACTAACTCCTGCTTCGGTGTATATTTTTGTCACAAAAAAATCTACTTACCATCTGAGATATTGTTGAAACCATTTTGTCTTAACGCTTCATATAAAACAATTGCAACACTATTGGATAAATTTATTGATCTGATGTTTTTGTTCATTGGAATAGTAACGATATTTTCTTGATTCTTTTCAGAAAAAATTATTGATTCAGGAAGACCTTTTGTTTCGGGACCAAACATAAAAAAATCACCTGGCTTGTACTCAATATCTGTATAATTTTTTACAGCTTTAGTTGTAAGGTAATAAATTCTCTCTTCCTTGTATTTTTCAAGAAACTCTTCGTATGAATCATGCAGAATAAGCTTCAAATTGTCCCAATAATCTAATCCTGCTCTTTTCATGTATTTATCTGTCAGTAAAAATCTCATAGGTTTTATAATGTGAAGTTCTGCTGCACTTCCTACACATAATCTGCTGATATTACCGGTATTTGCAGGAATCTCAGGTTGGAATAGCACAATTCTAAATGGTTCACTTACTTGTTTGTCAAAATTTCTTTTTTCCATATCTTTAACCAATTTGCGTAGTTGTGACAAATATTCATATATCTTAATTCTTTATCGTAGACTAGAGTTGGTTTCTTTGGTAGCTTTAATTCATCTGATAACTCTTCTGCTGAAACAACCGGATACATTGCCAAAAGTAGAGGAATCTCCTTTTGAAACTCAGCAGAATAGATATATTTAACAAACGTTTCTGAAATACTTCTGAATTTGGATTCTTTTGGTATTGCAGCTCCGAATACTACTTTGAAACCTCCCTCCTGAAAACTAATTGAATTAAGTTTTTTTTCATTTTCATGTTTATTCATGTAATATGGGAAAGTAGAATAACTGAGGCAATAAAGAGCTTCTTTTGCAAGGAAACGATCAACTCCTGATTCAATATCATTTGAAGCCATAATAACATTCTGTTTAAAACCACTCCAAAAATGACGAAATCCATTTGTCTTCCAAAGCGCTATTGTAAAAAGTAAAAAATCTCTGCCAAGATCAGTTGATTCGGGAGAAAAAACCAGAAATTGTTGATCGTGTATATTGTCTGTTAACTGTCCGAAAGTTTGAGGTGGATTTTTTATCAGGTTTTCCGAATAAGTAAAAGAGAGAAAATTATAAAAAAGAGGAGTTATCCCCATTTTATACATTTCCTTGTACTCTGATTTCATCTTAATTTTTTCATCGTATATTACAAATAATGAATCACTTTCAAAGAAATAAACATCAGTATTTTTTAGACCCATAATCAGATCAAACTTCTTATCATTTTTTAAAGCATCTTGTAGAGATCCGAGATTATTGAAGACTTGGAAATTCAAATTCAAATCATAAGGTGTGAAATATTCTGAAATACTTTCGGCAAATACATTATGACTCATAAAGTCCAGTATGGCAATTCTATAGTCTTGTTTATCAGTAATATATTCAGGTTCCTGTTGTTTTCGACAAGAAATCACAATTATTAAGAGAATTAACAAGGAGTAGTTTGTAAATTTCATTATCGATTACCAAAAAGAAAATATGCTACAGCAAAATCCATCACCAGAATAGAAATAGACGAATACACAACAGATTGAGTAGCTGATTTACCGACTCCTTCTGCACCCCCCTTAGTTTTTGATCCTATGAAACAGGCGATTGAAGTGACCACGAATCCAAAAAAGAAAGCTTTGACAAGTCCTCCCCATAAATCATAGGGTTGAAAATAGTTTTTCATGTTTGAGAAAAAGCTGTAAAAACTAAGTTTGTACCTGAAAGTTGATAAGAAAAAAGCTGATAAAATTGCAATTACATTTGAGAAAATCGTCAAGGCTGGAAACATCAGTATTCCAGCCAGAATTCTTGGATAGTACAGATACTCTACAGGGTCAACTGCCAGAGTTTCAAGGGCATCAATCTGTTCACTTACTTTCATTGTACCAATTTCGGCAGCAATGGAAGCACCTACCTTGCCACTTAGTACAAGAGCTGTAAGAACAGGTGCTAACTCAATCATAGTTGATTTCCCGACCAGAACTCCTATCAGGCTTTTAGGAATATAGTTGCTTGTCTGATAAGTTGCTTGAACAGCCGTTACCAAACCGGTGAAACCTGAAGTAACAAAAATCAGCAAAAGAGAATCGTATCCGATTTTCTTCATCTGTTTAAGAATTTCATATTTTCTCTTTATTGTTTTTAACGATGCAACAAGTGCAGCTCTCATCATAAGCAAGTATTCGCCTAATTCAGATAATGGTCTTAACAAATATCCCAGCATATTTCTCTCAATATCTGTTTTTGCTATTATTCTTCCACATGGCTTACTTCATAACTTTTCGATCTGAATTGAGTAAGCGGTTTTATAAAGACCAATTCAATAGTTGCAGTTGGTCCATGTCTGTTTTTTCCGATAATTACTTCAGCCATTCCTTCTTTGTCAGACTCTTTATTGTAATAATCATCACGATAAATAAACATAACCATATCTGCATCCTGCTCAATAGCTCCTGATTCACGCAAATCAGCAAGCTTGGGTCGTTTGTCATCGCGATTTTCCAGAGAACGATTAAGTTGAGATAACCCGATAATCGGACATCCTAATTCCTTTGCCAGAACCTTCAAAGATCTGGAAATATCTGATATCTCCTGTTGTCTGTTGTCAGCTCTGAAACCAGAAGACATCAGCTGTAAATAATCTATGATTATAAGGTCAAGACCACCGATCTTTGCCTGGAGTCTTCTGCTTTTTGCTCTGACATCAAGAAGTGTATTAGATCCCATATCATCAATGTAAATATCTTTATCATTAAGAGCTTCAGCTACCTGAGCAATTCTTATAAGCTTCTGCTCATCCATGCCATAGCCTTTATGGAGCACATCCATATTCACCTCAGATGCGCTACTGATAATTCTGAGCAAGATCTCTTCATTTTCCATTTCCATAGTGAATATGGCGACTTTCAGATTCTGATACATTGAAGCATTGAACGCAATATTTAAAGCAAAAGCAGTTTTCCCCATAGCAGGTCTTGCAGCTAGAACTATAAACTGCCCTGGTCTGAATCCTCCAGTTATTCTATCCAAATCATCAAAACCAGTTCTAACGCCGTTAACAACAGTTTTGGTAGTAGCAATCTTTTCAATACTATTTAGGGTCTCTACCAGGATATCGCTAATTTTTATAAAAGATTTGTGATTTGGTCTTTCAGCAATTTTAAAAATCATCTGTTCAGCATTATCAACAATTTCCTTAACAGGCAGATCTGAATTATAAGCAGATTCAATAATTATATTTGAGGTTTGTATCAATTCCCGCAATAATGCTTTTTCCAATACGATATTTGCATGATACTCAACATTTGAGCCACTCATTACTATATCAATCAATTCATTCAGATAAGTTGTTCCACCTATTTCTTCGAGAATATTTTCTCTGTTGAGTCGGTCTATAACAGTAATAATATCAATTTCGGTATTCTCTACAAATAATTGACGCATACATCTAAAGATCAATCTATGTTGTTTCTTATAGAAATGCTTCTCTTCCAAGAGTTCTATAACTTTTGCAACCGCAAAACCATCTATCAGCATTGCAGACAAAACTGCTGCTTCAGCATTAGGTTCCTGTGGTAATAGTCTCATATTGGTTTTGCTTTCGATGTTCATAGTTTATTTACCTCAATGTTCTTCAGCCAAAATTTTGTCATATTCTATTCGCAATTTTTTCAGGTCATCCCAGGCATACTTTTTCAGGTTTTCATTTCTTAGCAGAGCTGAGGGATGATAAGTAACAAATGTTTTTGCATTATTAAAGAAAAATACCTCTTTTCTAAATTCATCAATCTTCAGATTTTTTTTTAAGAGATTAACCGAAGCAACCTTACCAAGCAAAAGTATCAAACGTGGATTTAACAATTCTATCTGTTCGTAAAGATATTTTATGCATATTTCAGATTCAGACGGAAGCGGATTTCTGTTTTGCGGTGGTCTGCATTTAACAATGTTTGTAATATACACTTCATCCCTTTCAATATTGATAGCTTTTAACATTTTAGTAAGTAGTTGCCCTGCTCTGCCTACAAATGGTTTTCCTGTTTTATCCTCTTCTCCACCAGGACCTTCTCCTATGAGCATAAGAATGGGAGAAGAAGATCCTTCTCCATAAACTAAATTTGTCCGCTCTTTGAAAAGCGGACATTTTCTACAATTTTTATATTTTTCTTTTAACTCTTCAATAGTTCTACTATTATCGGTTTGAATGTCATTTTTTAATGAAAATATCTCATTTATTCCTGAAAGTTTCATTAACTCCAAATACTGTTGTAAAGACCTAAGAACCATTACTCATTTTCTTCTTCTGCAATTTCTTCAGTAATATAATCAGGGATCTCATTCTGTGCCACATGGGTTAAAGCAACTTCAGTAAGTTTGTCGTCAAATTTTTCTTTTACAAAATCAGGAAGTGAGTTCAATCTGTTGATTTCTAGATTTGACAAAACCAAATACAGATAATCCATATTATTATTTTCAAGAAATTCTTCTACTCTACCATTCATATTATCCTCCGTAAAATTTGCTTTCAATTTTGTTATAACGTTTCACTTTGTTTTCTTCAGCTTTTATTATTGCTTCGATTTCTGTAACAGCATCATTCAGATCGTCATTTATTACCAAGTATTCGTAATCTGAAATCTTTTCAATTTCTTTTCTGGCATTGTATAAACGTTTCCTGATAGATTCTTCATTATCAGTACCTCTGTCTCTCAACCTCTTTTCAAGTATTTCCAGGTCAGGTGGCAGTATAAAAATACTTACGGAATCGATATCGCTTTTTCTGATAGATTCAGCTCCCTGAATATCGATATCCATTATCACATGCTTGCCCTGATTGAATTTTGATTCTATGAAAGACCTTGATGTCCCGTACCAATTTCCGTGAACTAAAGCTGATTCGAGAAATTCATTTTTTACTTTTAGTTCCAGAAATTTATTTTCAGTGACAAAAAAATAATCAACCTCATCCTTTTCACTACCCCTGGGAGCTCTGGTAGTATAAGATACCGAATATTCCATCTTTTCTGATTTTTCCAGTATCTCATTCTTTATAGTTGATTTACCTCCACCTGATGGAGCAGAAAGAATTATCAGGAAATTTCTTTTTGAGTAACCGGTAGTCATATAGCAAGGGTAATAGCCCCGAAGGGCTATTTATTTCTGTTCGATCAATTCTGTGTATTCTGCAGGACTGAGTAATTTTTCTAATTCTTCTTTATCAGACATTCTGATTTTTATCAACCAGCCATCTTCAAATGGAGATTGATTAATGAGTTCAGGTGAATTTTCAAGATCTGTGTTAACTTTAACTACTTCTCCAGATAAGGGAGATAAAATATCTTCTACTGCTTTAACTGCTTCAACTGAACCAAAAGCTTCTCCCATAATAACATCTGAACCTTCGTCCGGTAGTTCAACATAAACGATGTCACCTAGTTCGCTTTGGGCAAAATCAGTAATTCCTACATAAGCTTCTTCGCCAATTACTTTTACCCACTCATGGGATTCTGTGTAAAATAAATTTTCTATAACCATATTAAGCCTCCGGAAAATAATATAAGACCAAGCATTTTTAAGAGCATTATGTGTCAAGATAAATGAGCAGTTTTGAACTCATATTAATACATTAAAACTGCATCTTTTCTTCATGATAGCTTCAGTTGTTTATTTTATATCAGACAAGATATTTATGGAGGAAATTCTTTAGTTCAGAAAAATTAAAAGGTTTTGAAATACTATCTGAAAAACCATATTTCTGCGGATTAGAAATAACCGGATCAGAATTGTATCCGCTGCTCACAAAAGCAATTACATCTTTGTCAATTTCTCTGATTTGCTTTATTGCTTCTTTACCCCCCATTCCATTAATAACCGTTAGATCAAAGATTAGCGCCTGGAAATTTCTCTTCTCACTTCTTTCTTCAATAAAAGCTCTAATTGCTTTATTACCGTCCTCAACCGCAATTACTTCAAAACCTATTTGTTCCAACATTTTTTTCAAGACATCTCTTACCATTTGCTCATCATCCATAATTAGGATTTTCCCCTTAGCAAAACTTTGTGTATAAAACTCTTCTGAGTCTATTTCAAGTTCGGTTTTATTACCTGCAGGTAAGTAAACGTGGAAAATAGAACCTTGATCAGGTTTTGAATCAACTTCAATCAATCCTCTATGCTTCTTAATTATCGAAAAACTCATAGCCAGTCCAAGTCCCTGCCCCGATACTTTTGTCGAAAAGAAAGGATCAAATATCTTTGAAATAATTCCACGTGGTATTCCCAATCCAAAATCCTTTATGGAAATCTTTACATAATTCCCGGAAGATAGAACTAATTTATCACTTTCCTTTATCAACTCATTTGTAGCATATATTATTATTTTACCCCCTTCGGGCATTGCTTGTTTTGCGTTAATAACAAGATTATCTATGACTTGTGCAATTTGATTTTTATCAAAGTATGAGTACGATAGATTCTCATCTATATTAAATTCAACTGAAACATTTGACCCGCTGAGAGCAAATTGGACTGTTTCCTGCAAAAAAGGTATAAGTGATTGAAGCTTTTTTACCGGTTCTCCACCTTTGGAAAAAGTAAGTAATTGGTGAGTTAAACTTCTTGCTCTGTCCAGTGCATTCTGGGATTCCTTTAAGATAGTTGTAACCTCTTCTTGTCTTGAAATATCTTCTGCCAGACTTATATAACCAAAAATTCCTGCCAGCAAATTATTGAAATCGTGAGCAATACCACCGGCTAAGAATCCGATTGATTCTAATTTCTGAGATTGCTGAGCTGCTTCGAGAAGTTTGATTTTTTCTGTCATATCTCTGAATACAAGTACAACTCCGGTAATTGAGCCTTTCTTATCTTTGATGGGTGCTCCGCTGTCAGCTATCAATCTTCTATCTCCATTACGAGAGATCAACACCGTATGGTCATCAAGTTCCTGTATTTCTCCAGTTGCAAGTGCTTTCTCCACAGGGTTTTCTGATTTCATACCACTACTTTCGTTAACGATATTGAATACTTCCGATAACAACATTCCCTCAGCTTCCTTCTGAGTCCATCCTGTTAGCCTCTCAGCTATTGAATTAATCAAGACGACCCTTCCTTCTACATCAGCAGTTATAACGCCATCCCCAATGCTTCTCAAAGTAACAAGTAGCTGTTCTTTTTCTTTCAGCAAAGCTTCTTCAGCAATCTTTCTTTCGGTAATATCTCTTATAAAAGTCTGATATGTTCCATCCGGCATCTGACATGAATTCATTTCTACCGGAAGGATTGAGCCGTCTTTTCTGCTGATTACTCTGGTGGATTTTAGAGCCTGACCACTTTTTAATGCTTCGTAATCAAGTGGTAATTGTTCCAGCACTGTTTCTTCAAACAACACCTTGAGATTCTTACCAAATAATTCATCTTTGGAATAACCTGTGTATTCAGAAGCTTTAGAATTAAGGTTAATTATATTTCCATTAGAATCACCATGGAAAAAAGCATCAGGAGCTAATTCTAAAAGTTGTCTCAGATTTTTCTCACTAACCACTAATGCCTCTTCAACAGATTTACGTTCTGATATATTTCTGACAGATACAATAATACCGTTTATACTTGGTTCATTAAGAAAATTCTTTCCTACTGCTTCAAGATGAACCCACCCTTTTGTTTTATGTTTATGTCTATATTCTACAGTTTGGGTGGTATCGGGCTCTTTGATTATTTCGGCAATTTTTTCATAAACTTTGGGTAAATCGTCGGGGTGAATCAATTCGGTGATATTCTTATTCTGAACTTCTTCGATTTTGTATCCAGTTTCTCTTTCTCCGGATGGACTTACATAAATCTGTTTCCCTTCAGCAGATATGATGACTATCGTATCAGTAGTATTATTGATTAGGAAACCGTAAGTAGCCTCACTCGCTTGTAGTTGTCTCTTTATTTTCCAGTGTTCATTTACATCAAGCAGGATAACTCCAATAAAGACTTCTGCCAAAGGATATGCAGTTAGAACAGAAAACCAAATTCTCTTAAGTGTGCTCATGATCAAATGCGTAGGAAGAGCCAGAGTACAAAACAACATTGCAACGTGTACTAGTACTCCGAAAAAAATCAGGTGTAAATAGGTTACTTTTTTTTGTTTTTTTGTCCAATAGTAGTGGAAGTAAATACCAATAATTACAGAGGCAGTAATTACTGATACTCCCATTCTTGTCCCGGAACCGCCTTGAAAAATTCTCAAAATAGCAGGCATACTTGCAGAGATTATTCCAGCTACCGGACCATAGAATAATGCTGAGAGGCTTATCACAACAGAGCGACCATCAAATATCAGACCTTCACCAACTACCACAGGATTCAACATTCCAATTATTGAAGCAATTCCAAAAAGCAGTCCCTGACCAATAACCGCTATTTTCTTTTTGTCATGATATCTCTGAAAAATGAAACCAGAAATGATACTTATAGACACTAAAATACCAAAATTGTATAGAATCTCAAGGAATAGCCTCATAGCACACCTTTTTTAGTTTTATGAAAACTTTCGCCATGTATTTACTGTCAAGATTTTATACTAAACATTTTTATTTTTAAAAACAATCTCGCCCAGAAAATTCCACTTCAAAATCAATCTATTCAATAATCAATTAATGACTCATTAGAAACTGCTTCAAACAAAAGCCCATGTCTTACACCCTTTTCAGATACATAAAACTTATCGGCAGCAAACTTATCCAATATGTGTGCAATAATTATAGCGCCTCCCAGTATTATGTCTGCCCTATCATTAGATAAGCCCGGAATTGCTCGCCTAGCATGTAAAGATTGTTTTGAAACTTCTTCAATGAAAGCCATGATTTCCTTATTGTAAATCTCATTAATAATCTTTGATGAAATACATTCTGTATAACTTTTTTTTATTGATAATAAAGTGTTTGCTGTTCCACCAACTCCTATAACTTCATCAAAATTTCTATTTTTCATTAAGGACATAACAGATTGATCTTCATTGATTCTTTCATTAAACAAACCTGTAAGAAAACTAAATACTTCTTTTTTCTTTCCGGCAGTCAAAACTTCTGATAACTGAAATTTATCAGTTAAGCTAACTGCACCTATATCAATACTGCAACTCAGTTTTAGATCATTTTCTGATGCAATTATTAATTCAGTACTACCTCCCCCACTGTCAAAAATTAGTGTATTGCCTGTTGTTATGTGAGAGTTTGCAACTCCAAGAAATGATAATTTGGCTTCATCTTCGCTCGTAAGAATCCTGATTGGCTGGGGACATATTTTTCTTAATCTTTCTGCAAAAACTAGCGCATTATCAGAAACTCTTAGTGACTGAGTACCAGCAATAATAAGTTTATCATATTTAAATTGCAACGATTTTTCATAGAGATCTTTGACAGCTTTCAAGGTTCTTATCATAGCTTCTTCAGAATAACGGCCTGTCAGATTCACATTTTCGCCCAAACGGGTAGTAATTGCAGTTTCAAATGAAATGATTATCTCATTGTTTATTGTTTCTGCTTCCAGATATTTAATGGAATTCGTTCCCAGTTCTATAACAACGATTTTCATGCCTGGCTCTCCTGAATAATCATATACGGTTTTCTCACTCCAGTTCTGTTTTTCGTCTCAGTATTGACATATATCCATTTCCCACAGTTATCATTGAGATTTTTTTGAATTTCTCCTTTCATTGGAATATCACCAAAACCTTCCGTAAGTATTACTGAGAAAGGAAGTTCACAGAATGAAGACTCATGCTCATCTAACTCATAGCCGGAGAGTGTGATTAGATCTTTTTCAGATAAGGAAGGAACAATCAATGCTGCCGGATTGTTTATTCTCAACTTGTTCAGTTCTTCAGTAGATAAGCAATCACTGCTGAAAACTACATAATTGCTCTTTTCTGAGACTTCCGGGAAATTATTAATATCAATTAAATATCCTGCAGTTTCCCTGCCATAACCTAAAGTAGCTTCTATCTTTATCCCTTTTATTTCACAAACGATTCTGCCATTAGAGTCTGTTTCCACTAGTTTTCCATAGAAAAGGGAATAGCGTCTGAAAGGTTTGCTTTGATATTTAATAGTCAGCGTACCTTTCTCGGTATCAATCTCAGTTATGGTACCACTGCTTTCAGCCTTAACAATATACGATAAGTTATTCTCAATTCTAAAAGCTATTAGCTGACCCGCATAGACAAAATCATGTAGTTTCTTTTTCAAATAACCTCTGATATTTTCCGGTTTTACATTCAGTTTTTTTGCAATATTCATCACTACCGGTTCAAGTGAATAATCCTGAATTTCTCTAACAATAATTGTACCGGATTCACAATTTATCCTTTCTACAATTCCACGTACAGGAGAGTTATAGTATGTTGGAATTGCACTGAAAATACCGCTCTTATTTAAAGATAAATCCAGTATTTTCTGATCAACTTCAATCTTATCTCCCACTTTTATCATCAGTCCTTTTTCCATCAATTTAGAATTGAGTTTAAACTCACTTTTACCAAATAATGAAATCACGTACATTTTAGGTGGTTCATATTTATTTTCGCCAAGCAGAATTCCTGGCTCAACTTTATCTCCCTTTTTTATATATATATTCCCTGCATACAGTAGAGAGATGTCTACTAAATGAGATCCCCCCTGAATAAGATTTTTTTTGAGACTGGAAATCTGAGAAATATATGAGGTTATCTCTGTTATCTTTTCTTTATGAATTTCTTCTTCATCCAACTTATCGCAGACTAAATCATCCATTATCTCATTTTCACTGTATAAATTCATCACTTTATTAAC
>JAQVBK010000147.1 GCA_028690365.1 Candidatus Cloacimonadota bacterium | reverse complement strand
GCCAATTATTCCAATCAGAAATTTACTGTTTTTGAAACCAAAAAACGCAAAAATCACCCCTAAAAGCAGTACTCCGGTTAAGAACAAATTAATATTATTCATGAAAATTTCCATTCTGCCCCCTGTTTTAGCAGTTACAAGTTTTTCATAAGCTCAATTCCTTGTTTAAGTAGTTTTTTCTTATCAATAATTGAAAATTCTGCTAACATCAACGAATCAATTACTTCTTTAATCCCATCCCTTTCTGCAGGAATTAGGAAAGGAATATCTTCCCTTAAACCTACAGAAATGATATTAACATAATTATAAACCATCTTTATCATTAGAAATTTTTGCATATTTTCAGAATTTTTAAGGTATTCAGCCGTAGTAATAATGACTGTTTTTTCTCTCAGATAATCCAGTAATTGATCAATATTTTGACAATTCACATAATCCCAGCTACATTCTTCAGCTGATAACATATAAGGAAAAGATAGAATCTGTGCCATTAGTATTTGAAAACACTTCCGCCGATGAATTCGCGAATTATTGAGTTAGACGGAACAAAGTCTGATCTGATACTTTTGAAATGAGTCAGTAGTTCTAATAGACGATTAGCTTCAATGTATACCGGTGAGTTTTCGGGAACTTCTCTGAGATACTCTTCTACAAATACTTTCATTACTCCCAACTCATAAGTCAGACCGCTGTTAAACATAAAATCTGCTTCTTCCTGAAATGGGAAAATATTCTTATCTTCTCCCAACCTAACTGCGGGCCATCTCAATAAAGTTTGTTCTGCAGAATATCCGCGGTAGTTTTTATCTCTGATAATTCTTCTGATTTTTCTTACATCGGTGGTAGGCACACGATTGTGATCATCAATATTTACCTGATTTAGGGCACTGATATAAATCTTGAATTTAAATTCTTTGGCAATTTCCTTTGTCAGTTCTTCGTTGATTCCATGAATACCTTCCATAACGATTATGTTATTTTTCTGTAATCGTATTTTGTGTTCACCTTCTTCTCTATTGCCGGTGAGAAAATTGTATCGTGGAACAGTAACTTCTTCTCCGTTAAGAAGCTGTTTCAGATGCAGATTCAACAATTCTAAATCCAAAGCTTTGATCGATTCAAAGTCATAATCACCGTTGGGAAGCCTTGGAGAAAAATTGCGGGGCAGGAAATAATCATCCAATCCAATAACTAATGGAATAAGTCCATTTACTCTCATTTGAATAGACAGTCTTTTAGCAAAAGTAGTTTTACCAGATGAAGAAGGACCTGCAATAAGCACTATTTTGGTAGTCGCTTTAGATTTTATCAAATCAGCAATCCCAGCAATCTGTTTTTCCTGCAGTGCTTCTTCCACCTGAATCAATTCATTGATTTGAAATTTCTTGATCGCTTTGTTAAGATCAGTAATATCATCAATTTTCAAAATATCCAGCCAGTTTATATATTCTTTATGGACTCCAAAGAGTTTTTCGGGAATTGAGAAATCTTTGTCTACCTTACAGTGTCCTCGCCTGGGGAATCTTAAAATAAACCCGGGATTATGCCAGACGAGATCAAAATCCTTTATGAATGATGTATTGTCGGCTAATTGTCGGATGTAGTAATCAAAGAATTCGCTACATTTAAACAGAGTCATAGTTCTCATTTCTCTGTAGTGCATATTTTTCAGGAGATCAGTTCGATTTAGTCTCACAAAAATTTTCTCAGCTTCCTTAATATCAAGTTCAACTTTCTCGATAGGTAGTGCAGCATCAATTATTCTTCTCATTTCGGTTTTTATTTTATTCATTATGTCCTGAGTAAAATATTCGTCATAATTTGTATGGCAGAATACTCCATCACTTATCGAATGTTCAACGAGTATTTTAGAGTTCTCCGGGAAAATGTTGTGAAAGGCTTTCATTAAAATGAAAATAGTTGTATCCTGATAAATACGGTGACCTTCACTAGTGTCAGAGGTTAGGATGTTAATTTCACAATTTTTGGTGATTTCTGTATTGCTGCCGACATATTTTTTGTTCATTAAAAATGCTACTATGTGACAATTTTTCAGATCCTGATCTTCTATGATTTCTTTAACTTTCATTTTTCCGGCATACGCGATATGTTTAAAAACTTCGTTATTTTTTTTCAAAGTTATCTTTATCATAATACTTCCTAATCTATTATTTTTATAAAATCAGCCATAGCTTTCCTTGGAGGTCTGTTTAACTCAGTACGTTTCTCCTCTTCTGAAATTCCTTCAGGAAAAGATTCTGTTTTCTTACCCACAATAATCAAAGCAATTAAAGTTTGTTCTTTTGATATATCTAAAATTTCTTTTACTGATTTTTCTTTGTAGCCTGCAATTGGATGAGCAACCAAACCGATCTCCTGTGCAGCCAGCATTAGAAATCCTGCTGATATTCCTGTATCAAACAGATAATATTCTCTGCCGTGAATCACACAATCATCCTGCTTCTCCGTATGTACGGCAACAATCATACTACCGGATTTAGCCCAAGAATTTCCATCCGGCATATTGCCACAAATTTGATCAATTAATTTACTGTTTCTGACAAAGACATATCGCCAGGGTTGGTTATTGTAGCAGGAAGGTGCCAAAGAAGCAGTTTCTGTCAGATATGAAATCATCGAGTTAGTAACAGTAATTTTATCAAGATATCTAAGTGCCCTTCTCTGTTTGACAACCTCACTGAATTCCATTTTTCCTCCGAATTAAAGAATCTACTCCAATTCAATGTTTCCATAGTTTTATGCAAGCTTTTTTTTATAAGTTGAATTGTTGAAGATAAAAAAGTGGATAAACAGATTATTTTAAGATTGTATCCAGCTTGGCAAGTGTGTTTTCAAAGAGAGCAGATTCAGTTACATCTTGTTTTAAAAAACTATTTAGATTGTTTATTTTGCTGACTGCATAATCAATTTTGGGATTACTTCCGGAAGAATAAGCTCCAATATTTATCAAATCTTCTGCTTCCTTGTAGGTGGCAAGTATCTCAATTGCCCGACGGGACATTTTTTTGTGTTCTTCGCTAATCACACTATTCATTACACGGCTTATACTGGTTAATACATCTATCGCCGGGTAATGGCTTCTGGACGCAAGCTTTCTGGAAAGAACAATATGCCCGTCCAATATAGATCGTGCTGCATCAGCAATTGGTTCGTCCATGTCATCCCCTTCCACCAGAACGGTATACAAACCAGTTATTGTACCATGTTTTGCTGTTCCTGCCCGTTCCAAAAGTTTCGGAAGAGTAGCAAAAACTGAAGGAGTGTATCCCTTTGTAGTCGGAGGTTCACCAACAGCCAAACCTACCTCTCTCAGCGCCATAGCAAACCTGGTGACAGAATCCATCATTAATAAGACATTCAATCCCTGATCTCTGAAAAACTCTGCTATAGTTGTAGCAACCAAAGCTCCTTTAATTCTGGAAAGAGCAGCCTGATCTGAGGTAGCAACCACCACTACAGATCTCGATAAACCTTCTTCACCTAGATCATTCTCAATGAAATCTCTAACCTCTCTGCCACGTTCTCCAATCAATGCTATAACATTGACGTCAGCTTTAGTATTTCTGGCTATCATGCCCAGCAGAACGCTTTTCCCCACTCCGCTACCGGCAAAAATACCGGTTCTCTGACCCTTTCCGCAAGTCAATAAACCATCAATTGCTTTAATTCCGATTTGCAAAGGTTCATTTATTCTCATTCTTGTCAGTGGATTTGGTGGAGTAGCATAAACCGATCTCTTTTCTTTCAGTTTTAACTCTCCTTTTTCGTCAATTGGATTACCAAGTCCATCCAGAATTCTTCCTTTCAATTCGTTGGCAACTCCTACGGAAAAAGGCTCACGGAAAGTAGATACCTGATTACCGGGTGCTATTCCGTATAGTTCTTTCAAGGGCATTAACAGCGTTTTATCCTTACGAAAACCTACAACCTCAGTTACATGTTTCTGACCATCACTGCTATGGATGTAGCAGATATCACCAATTGATGCAGAAGGTCCGGTTGATTCTACAATCAAACCAATAATTTGTGAGACTGTTCCATTTTGTCTTATGGGATTTATGTTTGCAAGTAGTTGTCTGTATTTGGCTAGAGACAGCATATTAATCAGCGGATTGCGTTTTTAAGAGTTTTCTTCTGATTTCTTCAAACTGAGTTTCGATAGTTCCATCAATAGAACCACTTTCGTTCTCTATTTTACATCCGCCTGCACTGATATCTTCAGTTGCTACAACCTCAATTTCATCAGGCAGATCTGTTTTAACTTTTAGCGAACTTAAACTATCTTTCACAGTTCGCCAGTCGCGTGGATTAACGAGTATCTTTATACTTCTCCTGTCACCAAGAACTTTCAGGCATTTTTTTAAAATTTGAAGAACGACATCGTTATTAATCTTTGTTTCTATCCCTACAATTTTCTGAGCAATTTCAAAAATCAGACAAAGCATATTTTGCTCTTCTTTTTCGTAGATTTTGTCCATGTCATTTTTGTAGGAATTGTTTATATTGGTGAGTACCTGCATCGCCGATTTCAATTGCAACTGCATAAGTTCCTGAGTCTTTTGTTTGCCCTGCTCAATGCCATCCATAAAGTATTTCTTACGTTCAGCTTCCAGTTTTACCGTGAAATCATCCTGAAGTCTTTTAGTGTTTTCTGCTACAGCTTTATCAATCAGAATCTGGTAATTGTTAGTCATCACAGGAATATCACTGGGAACTGATTTGAATTCAACCAGTGAAGCATTCTTTACCAGATGACCGGGATTTATTTTTATTTCTTTCATTTTTATTGATCCGGATTAGCTAATGAATTCATCCCCACCCTTACTAATCTGGATTTCACCGAGCTCTTCCAGTTTTCTAATTACATCCAATACTGCCTGTTGAGAGTCTTCTACTTCTTTCAATCTGACAGGACCCATATATTCCATTTCTTCCTGGATAATTGCTGCTGCTCTCTCTGACATGTTTTTAAATATCTTCTCTTTAACTTCATCTCCAACACCTTTGAGAGCCATTGAAAGAGATTTTTGATCAACATCTCTAAGAATCTTCTGAATTGTTCTGTCATCAAGATAAAGAATATCCTCAAATACAAACATGAGATTTTTAATTTCATTAGCAAGTTTGGGATCTTTGGATGATAGAGCATCCAGCACTGATTTCTCTATAGTAGTTCCCACAAGATTAATAATTTCAGCAGCAGCTCTGACACCACCAAACTGTGTTCCTTGTTGAGAAAAATCAATTCTATTTTCCAGAACAGATTCCACAGCATTAATCATCTCTTGAGAAACACGATCCATTGTGGCAAATCTAATTAAAACATCATTTCGGAGTTCTTCCGGCAAATCCGCTATAACTGCTGCAGCTTGCTGAGGTTCTAATTGAGTAAGTACAAGCGAAATTGTCTGCGGGTGCTCTTTCTGAATGAAAGTTAGAAGTTGGGTTGGATCTACCTGTTTTAGCACATTGAATCCACGCACCTTCATCATGCGTTGAATCTTCTTAATAATCTCAAGTGCTCTGTGATCTCCAAGTGCTTCTTCTAACAATTCTCTGGCATAGTCCATTCCACCCAAAGAGATGTACTCCTGTGCTTTTATCATGTGATAAAATTCATCAACAACTGCATTAGTGGTTTTTGAATCAACTGTTCCTGTAGCTGCAATTTTTGTGGTAAGTTTTTCCACATCCTCATCAGGAAGTCTTCTCAGAATTTCAGAAGAGGAATCTTTTCCACAGCAAATTAGTAATATCGCAACTTTATCTATTCCGTTTAAATTACTCAGTAATTTATCATACTCCGCTTTTAGCTCCGGACTCTTTGTATCTACGACTTTTGGAGTTGTTGGTAATGGTTCCATGATCACCTTTTCTCTGCTATCCAAGTTTTAACTAATTTTACGGCAATGTCGGGATTCTCAATAATGAATTTTTTTACAAGTTCCTGCATTGCAACATCCTGTGTCTGTTTTATCTCAATATCTTTCATTGGGCTGAAAGCAAATGATATCTTGCCCTCACCCATAGGCAGCCCTTCTTCACCTTCCTGATAAAATCCTTCGCTTTCAGGTGTTCCCTGAGCTAACATAGGACGAATAGGAGCAAACTCTTCCTCTTCGGTTTTGTCGGTAACAAAGATCTTTCTGAACTGAGACATCAGGACAAACACCAGAATTAAAAGCACTAAGAGTACGCCACCTTTCTCGACCATATCCAGCAATTGCTTTCTTTTTGAAACGGCTTCTTGTTCAAGACGTGTTTTAGTTTCTTCCATAGTTTCTTCAAAAAGCACGTTGCTGACCACTATCTGGTCATTTCTTTCATCATTATAACCCACTGCATTTCTGACAGTTGCTTCTATTTGACCAATCTCTTCATCGGATCTGGGAATATAATTTTCAACTATTCCTTCAGCAGTGTTAGTTATCTCTTTTTTGTAATTTACTATTACCGAAACAGTCAGTCTTTTTATATTTCCTACCTGGTTCGTAATCTGCTGAACTGTTTTGTTTATTTCATAATTAGTTATCAAGTGTTCATCAGAACTGCTGATATCGTCTGTTTCGTTTGTGGAAGATGAAGTTTCTATCTCTTCAGAGCGAACTACTTTACTTTGGGGATCAAATTTCTCGAGTGTTGTTTGAACATTCTCAAAATTCAATTCTGCAGAAACGGTAACCACGGAGTTTCTGGCTCCGTATGTCTGGTTAAGCATAGCCTGCACTTTATTAGTTAGAGTTTGTTCAACCTGATGCTGAAGTTTTAGCTGATGGTTAGACAAGCCGGATAAACTGTCATCATAATTATCAGTTAAAACATTTCCCTGTTGGTCAATTATGCTGACATTTTCTTGAGTCAGACCTTCTACAGCTGAAGCGACAAAATTGGCAATTCCCTGTATTTGTTTCTCTTTTAATTTATTCTTCACTACCAACATTATTGATGCAGATGCTTCTATCTGATCTTCTTTGAAGAGTTTATCTTCGGGGAATACTAAATGAATTCTGGCATAATCAATACCTTCGATAGCTTCTATTGTTCTTCTTAATTCTCCTTCCATTGCTCTTTGGAGATTAATATTTTGAATGAATTCTGTCATCCCAAGCGTAGATTTATCAAATAGTTCAAAACCTACTCCTGCGCTTGAACCGATTCCTTCTGAAGTTAGTGCTATTCTTGTTCTGTATACATCTTTTTCCGGAATAGAAATAGATCTGCCGCCATTCTCTAATTTATATTTTATGCTGAGTTCATCAAGTTTGTCTATCGCTTTTTGAGCTTCTTTCGCGTCCATATTTCCAAAGAGTAATCCGTACTCTTCCTGAGAACTCCAGGACAACAGCCAGAACAAAGTTGATATGGTCATTATCAATAGAGAAGCCAGAACAATTTTCTGTCTGGTTTCCAATCTTTTGTATATATCCTGAATTTTTTTCCAGGTAACTTTGAAGAAATTATCCATTTCAATCTCTCTGTTCAGTCATTATTACATGTTCATTTTAGTTACTTCTTTATATGCTTCCAGCATCTTGTTGCGGATTTCCATAACAAGTTCAAAACTCAAATTTGCTTTTTGTACTGCTATCATCACTTTGTGAGGATCAATATCTTCGCCGGCAATAGCCTTTCTTATATCTTCATCAGCCTCCAGTTGAAGATTATTTGCATCTTCCAAATAACTTTTCATCATTTCGCCGAATGAGATTTCCGGTTGTTTGTTATTCACAGATAAATCATCTTGTTGATTCATCTTGTTAATTTGCTTCATCTGCTGGATTGCATCTATTCTGGGATCAATCATGAAATCTCCTACAGTTTAATATCAATTCGGTTACCTAGAGTTAAATACCTGCTTTTACTATGAAAATTTGGTAAATGTCCATCGTCTTTAGCTTCAAAGAGTTCTGAGATTACTTTTAATTCTGTGTCACTTAAATAGTCCTTTAACTCAGCCGGTGAAGCATTACGTATAGTATAATCTTTTTTCTCAGATATTTTGGCAAGTTTTTTTGTATCTCTTTCAATTGACTGACTTTTGTAAGCATCAAAACTTTTGGCAGTTGAGATATTCTGCAGTACATTAGAGTTGATTGTTATTGCCATTTTTTACCTCAGATTTTTAATGCTTTTCTGATCATTTCTTTACTGCTGTTAATTGCAGTAACGTTTGCCTCATAAGATCTGGTAGCATTTATCAATTCTGTCATCTCTTGAATGACATTGACATTAGGCATAGACACATAACCTTTCTCATCAGCATCAGGATGATATGGATCATATTTCATAA
>JAQVBK010000146.1 GCA_028690365.1 Candidatus Cloacimonadota bacterium | reverse complement strand
GTTTTTGTGAGAAGAGTATTAGCCTTTCAATAGTGTTCTTCACCATTTCCTGAATTTCCTGTGAGTTCCCTGAAGACATCATGTTTTTCATGTTCTGCATTTTTGATATCATTTTTTCCATTTTTTGTGAAGCAGACTTCTGACTTTGCTGTGCCTTCTCCATGTTGTTTTCGGAAAGGCTTTGTGAGCTCTCCTGCATATCCTGTTTCAGATTGTCTTTTTCCATCTGATCCATAAGTTCTTCCATGGCTTTTTTGACTTGTTCATCTTTTTTGGGATCAAGCATTTCGTTGGATTTATCAAGTTGAGATTCTAATTTATCGAGGTTTTCCGATATTTTATCCTGTTCCTGAGATAATTGCTGACCATCTTTCTGTTCACCGGATTCCGAAGTTTTTTTATTCAATTCATCTTGCATTTTTTTCATTTCCTGAGCAATTTCGAGTGATTTCTGCAAACTCTGTTCTTTCTTTACACTTTCCAACAGATCAATTGTTCTATCGAGTTTCTCAGCGTATTCTTCCATAGAAAACTTGAATTCTTCCATAGCTTTCATCAAAACATCTCTGTCAATGTCCTCCATAGATTCCTGCAGTTTTTTCATTGCCTCCCGAAGTTCCTCGTTGGAAATTTCTTCCATCAATTCCCTAATCTTCTCCATTTTTTCGATAGTCTCTTTTGAAAGAGCCTGATTCTCATCAAATTTTCTGATCATATCTTCATATTCTTTAGTAACGTTTTCAATTTGTTCTGATAGATTTTCCTGTTTATCCAAAAATTTTTCCAGATCTTTTTTGTCATCAAGACTGATTTCGTCTTTTTTCATCAGCTCTCTTCTTTTCTGCTCAAATTCTTCCTGTAATTCCTTAGATTGCTCCAGATTAGATTTCATTACTTCACTTTTAGCGAGTTCCTGTTCTTCAATTTCTTCATAAATCTCAGTGATGGAAGGGAATCTAGCAACATACCGTTGACTGGAAGATTTTTGCTGATCAGGTGAGTTGTCAGTGATTTCTGCCCAATAAGTAACCTTGTCACCTGGCAGGAGAAATTCCATTACCAAATCAAAGTTGTAGTTGTATTCGAAGGAAGATGTATTGATTTTTTCTACAAGCATTATCTGTTTTTCCTCTGATGAATTCACTATGTATTTTAGTTCGAGATTTTTCAAACCAAAATCATCCGCAGCAAAGATTTTCAGGGGAAGAATCATGTTTTGAGTAAGAATTGTATCTTTGGCAGGTGCTATAAATTTTATCTCAGGTTTTTGATCAGGAACAACAGTTATGGTCTTGTTTATCCTATGTGATCTGTTACCCAGAAAGTCTTCCAGATCAAAAGAGTAAGTAATATTTTCTATTGCTGTCAGCTTAGCCTTGAAATTGTTTTTTCCCAATCGCTCCATCGCATGAACTTCTCCGTTTGCAATAAGTATTCTTGCTTCTTCCAAAGGGTTATTCGAGGTGATTTCCATCTCAATTTCAGTGTTTTTTATAACACGGTAATTACCATTAGAAACAGAATCTATTTCACTGTCTATTTTTGTATAGCCAGGATATTGAATTTTTGCCTGCATTTTTTTGATTGCCGGAAGTTCATAAACAGTTATTCTAAAAGTGTCTGATTGAGCATAAGGCGTTTTGATAAAATAGTCAAAGCTGAAATCTATAGCACTGAAAACTTTCTCGTAGTTATACAGCACTATCTCTTTCCATGTTGATTCTTCTCTGTAAAAAAGCCTGTGTTCAACATCCAATTCCGGATTGAGAACTTTAATCTGAACGTTGTCATTACGGGTGACATTTTTGTTTTCGGGTTCTAATTCGACAAAATCTTTGTGAGGAATCTCCGGAAGCTGACCAGTGATGAAAATTTTTAGAGATTCGGCATAACTGCCACTATCCCAAAAATAGATGAAAGCATTTACTGAGAAAACAATCAGGAAAAGAGCTAGACAATTCTTTATAAGCCTGTAATCGGCTGAGATTTTTGTTTTTTGTGAAACCTGATCAGCCTTTCCGATGATTACATTAACTATTTCCCCGTCTGCATTTTTATCGTTTTTTAGCTCCAGAGCATTTTGAAATGTATCGTGTATGTCTCCATTGAAGAAATCGATATATCTGGCTGCCCTAAGCTTATTCAGGAAATTTTTACTGGTTCTATGAATTAGTAATACTAAGCTGATTGAAAAAAATATTTTCAGAAGAATGTTGAAATAAAATAGAATACTTCTGTCAATTATTGAAGAAATAAGTACGAAATTGTGGATTCCAAACAGAATGAGGAATATGGTAACTGTGTTAATAAACGCTGATGACAGAGTTAAGAAGTTTTGTCTGTTTTTTAAAGAGTTTATTTTTTTCTCGAAACTTTTCATGAATTCCCGCCAGTTATTACGATTTTTGCAGCCATTATATACAGTGAAAGACATTTCATTATTCTTTTATGTATAACTTATTTTTTTTTAGCGTTTTTATTGTCAAGAACACTATTGAACAGAGAAAAGACAATTTTTCATGTGAGTTATAGTTATGGAATAAAAGAAGTTTTTCTCTTTCTGAATTTGGCTCTATTTTTGCTATATTAAGGTTAGTTAAGGAGGTCAAATGAAGTTTAAATTAATCATTCTATTATCGGCTGTTTTCCTTTATCTGAATTCAGCTTTAATAATGAATCAGCCGATGATTATCAGTAATCCAGATGGAACAGAGATTGAATGCTTTGCCAGTGGTGATGAATATTTCAATTATCTTCATGATGAAAATGATTACACCATTATCAGAAGTACAGACAACGGTTATTACTACTATGCAACCAGAGATAACGGTAGAATACTGGCATCTCAATATCTGGTAGGAAGCGTAAATCCTGAAACTGTAGGTTTGGAGAGGAAAATTTTGATTTCTCAAGAGGAATACAATCAAAAAAGAGATTTTTACTTGCAGTATATGGACAGAAATCACAGAGTACCTACGACAGGTTTGATTAATAATCTGGTTGTATATATCAGATTCAGCGATCAGGATGAATTTGAATCTCCCAGATCTTTCTTTGATGCGAAGTTCAATGATCAGTCTGCAAATGCTGTTTCCATGTATAATTATTACCAGGAAGTTAGTTATCAAACTCTCGAAATCGATAGTTATCATTTTCCGGTTTGCGAAATGACAACAAATCTCTCTTATCAGGACATATATCCTCGTAGCTACTTTTGTTCATACAATCCAGTGACTGCTCCGGATGGTTACACAAATGATTATCAAAAAGTAGAGAGAGAACACCAGCTTCTGGTTAGAGCAATTAATGCTATTGCTGATGAAGTGCCACAAGATCTTGAGATCGATGTTGACGACAACGGAAATGTAGATAATGTCTGTTTCATAGTAAAAGGTAATAGTGAAGCTTGGGCTGATCTGTTATGGGCTCACCGTTGGGTACTTTATTCCGAAAATGTCTACATTCATGGGAAAAAAGTTTATGATTTCACGTTTCAACCGGAAAATCAAAACAGCGTAACAACTCTCAACCATGAAATGTTCCATGTACTAGGTGCCCCTGATTTATATAGATACAATAGTGGAACTGGTTACTCTGATCCAATAGGACAGTGGGATATAATGGCAGGTGGAAGCGGGCACATGATGGCATATATGAAATATCGTTATGGTTACTGGATTGATGATATTCCCATAGTTTCTTCTGGGGAGACTTACTGGCTAAAGCCTCTTACTTCTCCATCAGACAATGTTTATCGAGTGAATTCGCCAAATTCTGTTTCAGAATATTTTCTTATTGAATACAGAAAACAACAGGGAAGTTACGAAAGTAATCTGCCCGGTTCAGGTATAATTATTTCCAGAGTAAATGATGCTGTCAGCGGACAGGGTAACGCAGACGGTCCTCCTGATGAGCTATACTGCTTCAGACCTAACGGCAATCTAAACTCAGATGGATCTTTAAATAATGCTTACTTCTCTCTTGAATCTGGAAGAACTGAGTTTAGCGCAAATACTAATCCTTACCCTTTTCTAAATGATGGAAGTCCGGGGGGAATCTTTATTTCTTGCATAAGCTCTGCAGCTGATTCCATATCATTTGTTTTTGATCCGCAACTTGGTTTCCTAAATACCGTCATCACCACCGATTTCGAAGTAGATATAACGGAAGCAATAATTCGGATAAACAATGAAATCTATCATCCCAATGCAGATGGACTCTTCTCAATTCCTTTATATCAGGGAAATCATCAGGTTCTTGTTGAAATGGAAGGATTCACTTCTTACAATTCCAGTGTAGAAGTACTTCCTTTTCAAGATACGACGATTGAGATAAATCTCTCATATCTTATTCCACCGACAAATCTTACACACGAATTTATGACAGAAAATCAAGTGAATATCAGTTGGGATTTTGACAACTACGAAGATGAGGAGTTCGAAAATTTCTCTATTCTGATGAGTTTAGATGGGAACCATTTTTCTCAAATTCAAACTAGTGTGACTAATTCAGCTCTATTCAACATAAATCCTTCATATACATATCATTGTAAAATAAAAGCGGTTTATAGTGATGGCATAAGTTATTCTACCAATACGATTCAATTTTCTGTAGTTGAAACATCAGAAGAATCAGAAAATCTTGCAGTAAATTCTTTACGAGGAAATTATCCAAATCCATTTAATCCTGTAACAGAAATCAGATTTGATTTGGCTGGTGACAACCAAGCTTATCTGGAAATATTCAATTTAAAAGGTCAAAGAATAGTTGCCTGGGATTTATCTGAATATGAAAAGGGTCAACATTCTATAAAGTGGAATGGAAAAGATTCTCAAAACCACAAGGTGTCATCGGGCATATATTTTTACAGACTTAGTTCACCTAATAGAATTCAGCAAAAGAAAATGATTTTGTTAAAATAAGAGTTCATTATGAATATCTCAGCAGGGCTTGCCCTGCTTTTTTTGTAGAAATATTCCAAATTAAGAAAAGCATTTGCTAAGTAGCACTAAGAATAATTATCCGGAAATGATTCAGAATTACGAAATTCAGAAATTATCCACTTTACGTATTCAGAAACCAGAAACAGATAAGATTCTTTAGAAAGAAATGACGAATCTAAGATGTTTGTAGTTAATGAGAAGTAGTTCCAAAAAAACATTGACTCAAAATAGCTGATAAAGAAAAAGTCTAAAAAAGGAGTCAACATGAAGGATTTAATAGATATTGAAAAAGATATGAATGAGATTGCCAATCTCCCAACTATTTCTATAATAGCTTCAAAGTTATTGGATATGTTGGTTAATGATAATATTGCCATGGGGAACATCAGTGAATTAATGCAACATGATCCGGCTATTACTGCAAAGGTTTTAAAAATAGTAAATTCTGCTTATTACGGGTTACGTAAAGAAATTGACACATTGAAAATGGCGTTGGTTCTTCTTGGAATAAATGAAATTACGAACATTGTAATGAGTTTGTCACTATTTCGAGGTTTTAGTCTGGATGACAAGAGTGTTTCGGAATTCAATCGTGAAGCTTTTTGGGAACACTCTTCGATTACAGCCTATTTTTCCCAATTTTTGGGCAAGCGGATGGGCATGAAGCTTCATGGAGAAGAATTCACAGCCGGCTTGATTCACGATATCGGTAAAATTATTCTAGATCAGTATTATTCTGAAGATTTTTCCAATATAGTTAATCTTTCCACTGAGCATAATATCAGGAGTGTTGAAGCTGAAAAAGCAATCATTGGTATAACACATGCAGATATTGGTGCAATAATTGCCCGGAAATGGAAACTGCCGGAGAAACTTGCTGTAGTGATAAAATACCATCACAACATCCAGAAAGCAGAATCAGATATTGATTTATCAGCACTTATTTGCATTGCCGATATATTAGCACATGTTGTGGGAGATTATCAAAGAGAAATCTATGAGAACATAAACATTGAAGAGAGTGAAGCATGGTTAGTTCTTGGAGAAAAAGCTTCTAATATTGATCTTGAGTCACTAAAAGAAGAATTAATTCCAATTGCAGAAAAGGCGAAATCATTTATTCACGAGACATTGAAATAACTATAGTGATTTTGCAATTTCGCAAGCGAGTCTGACATTATTTTCAATCAGCTTCAGATTGGCATCTACAGTATTTCCCTGCGTTAGTATTCTTAACTCATTCAATAAAAAGGGAGTTACTTCTTTACCTTTTATTCCTGATTTTTTCAAACTCAACAACGCCTCTTCAATAGTTCTGCTAATCTCATGGTAAGGAATCTCATAGATTTCAGGAATTGGATTTGCTATCAACATTCCACCGGAATTCAAATCCTGGCTGTATTTGAAAATATCTGCAATTTCTCTTGGTGATTTTAGAGATTCAATTCTTATTCCAGACTTGCGGGAATAGAATGAAGGCAGTTCATCAGTTTGATAACCGTAAACAGGTACAGATAGAGTTTCCAATAATTCAATTGTTTTCGGCAGATCAAGAATTGCTTTTGCTCCTGCAGAAACAACAATTACCGGATAACGTGACAGCGCAAGTAGATCTGCTGAAATGTCAAAACTCAAATCTGCATCCCGATGAACCCCGCCTATGCCACCAGTTGCAAAAACCGATATTCCTGCTTTGTATGCCAGAAACATGGTGGCGGCGACAGTGGTGCCACCATTTAACCCCAGAGCAGAGCATCCGGCAATGTTTCTGATCGAAACTTTCTGAACAGATTTTGAAGAAGCGAGGAATTCAATTTCATCGAGAGTTAGTCCAATCTTTGCTCTACCCTTAATAATACCAATAGTTGCAGGAATTACAGAATTCTTTCTGGTTATTCTTTCAAGTTTTACCGCGATGTCCAGATTTTGCGGATATGGTAATCCGTGAGTGATAATGGTTGATTCCAGAGCAATAACGGGTTTCTTTTCTTTAATAGCCTGAGCTACAATTGGATTTATTTCAAATAGATTCATGAGATTGAGAATACCTTCTTATGTTAGTTTGCTCTGATTTCTTCCCAGATTTCATCGACTTTCAGAATCTCTTCTCCGATATCACGAATTGACGAGCATCTGTTTACGTAATCATCAGGCGGATAAATGAAATCATTTTCAGAGATTTCGGCAGGCAGCAGTTTGAAAGCTTCAATGTTGGGAGTTGCGTAAGAGACATAGATAGCATTTTCTTTTGCATTTTGTGCTTCCAGAATAAAATCAATAAACTCGTATGCCATGTCTTTATTTTCTGCATTTTTCAGAATTACCATGGAATCAATCCATAGAGTAGAACCTTCTACAGGCAGAACAAATCCAATTTCACTGTTTTCTTCCATGATTTGAAGAGCATCTCCATTATATGAGTGTGCTATCCAAGTAGTACCGTCCTGAATTTCATTTTTAAAGGAGTCCGAATCGTACTGAGTGATATTTTTATCCCATTTTAATAATAATTCTCGGGCTTTGAGAAGTGCTTCATCACTTGTGTCATTTGCATCAAAACCCAGACAAACCAAGGCAGAACCAATTACTTCACGTGGATCGTCCAACATTGTTATTACATCTTTTCCTAGAAATTGTTCATGACTTAACATGTGCCATGATGGATTTTTCATGAATTCATCTGAGATGTGTTTTTTATTGTAAACTAAACCGGCAGTTCCCCAGAAATAAGGAATACTGAATTTGTTGTCTGGGTCAAATGTTTTTGCTTTATGGAGTATCTTTGGATCAAGGTTTTTATAATTTTTCAGTTTGCTCTTATCTAATTCTTCCAATAGCTTTTTGTTCAGCATTATTGAGACATGATCTCCGCTTGGTACAACAATGTCATAAGATTTTCTCGAATTCAAAATTCTGGTCAGCATATTCTCATTTGAATTGTAAGTGTCGTATATTACTTTGCAATCGTGCTTTTCTTCAAAGCTTTTAATCAAATCTCTGGAAATGTAGTCAGTCCAATTGAAAATGTAGAGTACATGTTTTCTCTTGCTTTGGCAGGAAAGCAGCAGCAAAATAGTTACCAGTAATAATAATAATCGTTTCATAAAAGCCCCCTGTAGTTTTTACCAAAATTTCTTAAACAGCTTTTGTGTCTATGAAAAAGTACGAGTTAACTGTATAGTGACAAAAAAGAAGAGTATTGAATGTCTATTATTTTATCTTCTGCAGTATTTGTTGATTTACTCATTGATTTGATTAAATTGAAGAAGCTTTCTAAATACTTTGATTGATTACAGACAATCTCATTTAGACTTAAATCTGATTCAAACAGAAATCCTTCATTCATGACGAGAAAAGGAAAAAGATTGTGGTGGATTGGACGAATTCTTCCGGTATTAAGGGAACA
>JAQVBK010000145.1 GCA_028690365.1 Candidatus Cloacimonadota bacterium | reverse complement strand
ATCAAAACATTATCAGATAATGACCATTGTATTCGTAAAGAGACAATAGAGCTGGAGAGCTGTGAAGCCTCCCGTTATCAGCCAGATCATAACTTTGTTTTCCCTCCTGACAGCTATTCAGATATCACTCTCATTTTCTCTTCTCCGCTCAGATTAAAAAGAAGCGATAAGTCTGATGGTCGCTATTTTGATCCATTTCATTTTGACTTTAATGAATTTATCGGGTCCCTGTCAAACAGCCTGAATGTCCCTGTTCCGGATATATCCGGTGTATCAATTAAGGATAAATCATTTATCTGGATAGATCTAAAGTATCAAAAGACAATTGGCGGCATCATCGGTGGACTAGTTCTAAGCGGAAATTTCAGTCAGGAGCTTTTACACCTCCTGCATGCCGGACAGTTCTATGGTTTGGGTAAAAACAGACATTTTGGATTTGGATTTTATTATCTTGCAGAACATCCTCACCCTTTTTTCAGAATGGAAACCCGACGGGGGACTGAGTTTAGTTTTAATGGATTGAGAGAAATACTGTTGGAGATGGTTAAACACAATGAAACCGGTTCTGATCTGACAGCTCAGGATCTTTTAGAACATCCTGATTTCATCCAAAGGTTAAGCAATAAATTAAGAAAGGGAGAATATCAACCTCAAGAACCAAAATTTTTCAAGATAAAGAAAAAGAACGGCGGATTCAGGGCAATTGCCTCTTATACTATGATAGACAAACTTGTACTGAAGGCTTTGACTGATGTGCTGGATAGAGATTTACAATCGTTACTGACCTCTGAATGCTATTCTTATCGCAAAGGCTATAGTTTCCATCTCGCCGCAGAAGCTTTAAAAAAAGAATTTGAAAAAGGCTTCTCCTGGGGTGTAAAATTGGATATTGATTCCTTTTTTGATACTGTATCAATAAGCAAACTCAACTTAGTATTGCTTTCTCTTTTTGGTCAAAGCGTCAAATGCTCGCTGATAGCTTCTTTTTTTAGGACGACTCTGATACAGGGGAACAGTACTTCTCCACTGTTATCAAACCTTGCTCTTATTGCTTTTGACAGTTGGTTCAGAAGACATAAAAATCTGAAACTAATCCGTTATGCTGATGATATGGTGATTCTGGGAAGAAATGCCGACAAATCAGCCATTATGCTTGAAGTAGAAAATATGCTGAAAGAGCTTGGATTATCCATTAACAAGTACAAATCTCTGGAGTTTAGCCAAACTAGCACAGTTGAATTCCTCGGTTATTCTGTTTCTGAATCGGACTTATCCTTCAGGCGGAAAGAAGAGGATAACGACGATGATGATAAATTAGATTGGTTACCATATCAAAAAATGATTACGGCAAAATCACGCCCACTGTTTCTTTCTTTTTCCATTAATTATGCTCATACTACCGGAAACAATCTTCATATTGAGAGCGGAGAATCACGTTCAGTAATACCGTGGAAGGAAATCAGCCGTATTTTGGTTTTCGGCAAACCCAGACTAAGCGGCGGAATAATATACAGGGCTATGTTTGAACAGGTACCGCTATATTTCCTGACTATTCATGGGAAACCTGTAGGAGGATTTCTTACCAATAGACCTGTAGATGCGGTTGAGAAGTTATTCAATTCTTATGATGGCTATTCTTTTGCCGATTTTTCTCTGGATTTCATCCGCGAAATCGCCTTCACTAAAATCATCAATCAATATAGACTACTAAAAAGACACGAGATAACCGATGCCAGAATTTCAGCGTTAGCAGATGATGTATTCAAGGCTGATAATGAAGATACAATACGGGGTAAAGAAGGCTATGCTGCAAAATTGTATTTTGAGCATTTTCGTAAATTAGTAGAACCTTTTCCATTTGAATCCCGTTCTTATCATCCGCCGGAAGGTCCTGTAAATGTTATGCTGTCACTGGGATATTCTCTAATCTACCGGAGATTTGCCGAATCTCTCCGTTTTCATGGAATTGACTCTTTTCAGGGGATTTTTCATCAGGGCAGAGGTACTCACGAAGCCCTTGCCTCCGATCTTCTGGAATGCTACAGATTTCTGATAGACCGGATTGTCCTTTCACTTATTCATAAGAAACAGATTCAATTAGAGAATTTCAATTCTATTCCTAACTCTTCATATCTAAAGATGGATTCTTCAGGTTTCCGTATATTCATCCGCTATTTCGAAAAAACAATGAAAAGTGAAGTCAAAATAAAAAACAGGTTCCTATCTTACGAAGAGTGGATAGACTCTACTGTACTTTCATTAAAAAATTCTCTCTTTCTGTCATCGCAGTTTCGGGCCTACAGAAATGTATAAATCTATTTAACCACCTAATCCAACATTGAGGTTTTTATGTATCTGATAGCTTATGATATTGAAAGTGATAAAATAAGAACAAAGATAGCAAAATACCTTGAAAAGAAGGGACTGCGCATTCAGAAATCCGTTTTTGCAGTGGAAGTCACCAGTAAAGCTGTATCTCACATAATGAAAGACCTGGAGAAGCTGCGAAAGGATGACGGAGTAATCCATCTCTTTTCTGTCTGCCGCACTTGCGTAGGTAAATCAATGGTTATTGGAAAAGGTGTTCCTGATCCCTTCTATTATTTTGATTGACACTCATAAGACTGATTTCATTTATTGCCTTGAGTTTGATTAGTGATAATCTGCAAGCAGGTTAACTTCAAACTCAAAACTGAGAACAGAGAATTGCGAAAGTACCAGTAAAAAGAGCAGACAAACAGATTTCTCAGAAGAAAATGACCTTCCGCAAGGAAGGGGTTAATGAAAATCTTATCTGCAGCATAATGTATTTCAGCTCCACCTTATAGAACTTATTCAACTATATTGATTTTATTCACCTTATTCTCATTATCATATTAAAGACTTCACAATTTTGTTTAAATTTATAATTCTCTGTTATACATATTGTTAAGCTATGTTTTAATTGCTTTTCTAAATTATATTTTGTTTTTGGCATTGATTTTGCTTACATTATTATAAATAAAAAATTTTGGAGGTTATCATGTTTCTATTCCTTATACCTTTCTTCACTGCTGTAGTCTCTGCAGCTACAACAGTAGCTGCCACAGCAACAACTATCGCCCTAACTACCATCACTGTCGGAGGAGTATCAGTCACTATTGGCGGAATCGCCGCAACAGCCCTTTCCAGCGCAGCCCTTATCGGAATTTCCAGAAAAATTATGGATGAAACTGATGGATATGCCAACGAAACAATTTCCGAAAAACAAAAGAACTTCGAAATGAACAGATTAGAACATGAATTGCAAAAAGAAAGACACGAACTGAAAACCCTCGATATCAACAGTGATGAGCTGCAGGCATTAACACAGGAAGTAGACAAGCATGTCGAAAACAAAGATTATTTCAAAGCAATCAAACTCATTGGAGATTTCAAAATCATCTATGCTGAAAAAAAGAATAATCAACAAATGGCTGCCAAAATCGAAAAACTCTATGAAATGCTTAACGATACTAGAAAAGAATCGGCAAAACTATAAGGGAGGACAAATGAGATTTTTCAAAAAAAATAATACAAACCAAAACATAAGCGACCGGATTGACCTCAGAGGAAAGGAAATTCAGCTTACTGAGAGCGAAACGAACTTACTGCTGTTTAAAGAAATTATCAAAGAAAAACAGCAAAAGCTAGATGAATGGTATAATGATAAATCTGCCCGGCTGGAAGAAGATTTCAAAATGAAACAAGCTGAAATTAAAAGACTTTTGTAGGACTAATGCTTGAACTTTCATTGGCTCTTGTTAATAATGAAATTTTTCAACAGAATCAGATAAGCCCTACCGAACTGAAAGACTATCTCAGTAGAATTGAAGCTTACAGATTAACGTTTAATCTAAGAATGGATATTATTAGCAAAACCAATGAAATCAACCTTAAAAACCTGGAACTTGTTGAATACAACCTGATAAACTGCAAAGATATTATTAACAAAATTGAGAATTGCAAGGATAACAATGAGCAAAATAAAGTCCGTGCACTGAAAAATCACTTAATTGAGATTATTGCCCTTTCAGAGAATTATTTAAACAATATTACTCAGCAATTAACAGCAGATAATAAAAAGGAGGAATCATGTGGGGAATGATAATCACCGGAGTTTTGACAGCCATTGGAATCGTTGCTTCAACAGCCAGGGGTATGCATGCTGATAATCTGATCAGTGAAAAAGAGCTGCGTGAAATAGAAGCCAGAAGCAAAGCTTTTACCGAATTCATCAATTTTAAGAGATATCATCTGGAAAGAGAATATGAACTGCGGATATTTATGATCACCTCATTACAGGAGCAATTCCGGGATATCATGTCACTATTTGATAAAATAATGCTGATTGACGATAATAGTCCTAAACTGGAAATTCTTGACAGAAAGCTTAACGTTGTTCTGGAATACTATAAAAACTTCATGCAGATAACTTCTGATCAAATCAAAAATAATGATTTTCATATCTCTGAGATAAACAATTTTAACTTCGACAAATTAACTGAAATCGGCACCAAACATAAAAACGTAAATTATGCCAATAGTATTAACTATCTGCCACTCTCATCAAAACAAAACTTTTGAGATAATATGAAAATTACTACAGCTATACACAATTCAATAAAACTGAACTGTTTCAAGTTAAAAACCCATTTTTCAGCAGAAAACCATTCTGTCTTACATTTTTTAGTTTTATATATAATCTTGTTATTAATTATTTTATGCTTATTTACTCAAATTATATTGTCTTATTGGCACATTATTGGCTTTATACATTGAAAAAGGAGGATATATGAACAACAACACATTTGAAGTTATACCTGCAGCAGCCCGGGAAAAATCTACCGGCTATCTTTTAAATACTATTGATACTATTAATACTACCAATATATACAGGGAACTTCTGGAGAGTGGAAAGTACAATGATTTCAAAAATAATTTCGCAGACCTTATCACTACAATGGTTTTACGTAGAGAAGAAGATAAATTTCATAATAGTCTCAACATTTTCCAGAAAGCCGGATTTATTTCTGACAGGAAGCTACAGGAACATCACGCCAGACTGGGTCTAGTAGGAGGAATAGCAAATTTCAGTCTGACCGCCTTACCGGATTTGACCATTCTATTATTTAACGAATGGAAAATGTCTTGCAAAATCAACGAAATGCTAAACTTTCTTGTTGCCAGCCTGGGTTATATCAACCGGGAAACAAACTCAATTATTCTAAGCAGAATCGATCAAATGTACAAACTACTGGGGAGAAAATATAAACATACTGCCATTGTTACTCAATTCGCCGACTATGCAGATTCTGATCTAAGTAAAATTCCGCAATTTAAGAAAAATAATTTTAGTACAGCTTACCGCTTTTATTACTATGTACTTGCTGTTTCTGATTTACAGGAAAAAGGATGCAGACAGAGAGCTGCCGAAATCGGCGATTTGCTGGGGTTTTCTGCTGCCGATATCGATTATATTGAGAATAACGTCATGACTAATCAACAGGTTATTTCCGATATTTCTCAGTTCTCTTCTATTAACATAAAAGAAATTCTTGGCATTATTAACAAAAACTTCGAGCATACTGACCAATATATAAAATTTACCATAGAAAATGATCCTCATAAAAAGAGACAACAGGAGACAATGTCTATGGTTAAGAAAATCCTCGCCGCTGGAACTTTAACAACAGTTGCTTATTTTGGCAAAAAACATCCGGAATCGATAGTGGCTTTTGCTAAACCATACCTTGAAATACTCATCAACCCCGAAAATAACTTGCAAAAGACAATTGATATTAAAAAATATCTGAAAAACATAAGGAATTAAGATGTTTGCTAATGCTTCATTAATTTACAACAAATTCTTTTTTTCCAAAAACCAGAGCAGGAACTCTTATGTTAAATCCTCAAAACTCCGGATTGCAGTGGATATTCTTAATGATGTTTATGCTTTAATCAAAGATGCTGTCTTGATCAGCGAAGAGTATAAGCTTTTCAGAGAACTTGCAACTCTTAACAGAGAAATAACTCTAAAGAAACAAGAAATTGCAGAAAAATATATGAATAGTTCCGGGGAAGATGATGAATTTATCATTGAAGCTTTAACAGACTTTTTGTCGGATTATGAGGAAAAATTAAACTTAGTCACAGGGAGGAAGAATGGATTATATAAGTAAAATTAGCGAGCACATTAACAACAACAAAAAGCTCTACGGAAAATATGCAGGTTATGCCCTGCTAATTAAGGGTACTGTTTATTTTGTTAAGAAGGGATTACAGCTTTACAATCAGCGACAGCTTGATAGACTCAAGGCAAATTTGTCTGAAATGAAAGAATTCAGAGATAATCTGCAAAATCGTTAACCCTCTTCCTTTTTCTTTTAACTCCCTTTCCCCTGCCAAATCTACTAATCAGTTTCATTCAACTACATTCCCATAACACTTTTTAATCTGCTTTTTCTATCCGCATCTCAACTCGTTTTTTATCCATTCAGATTGCCGGAGGTCCCTAACCGTCAGTTGCCGGTTGAGGAACTCCCGTCAATTTTTACCATCTCTTTCAGGATCTTCATTTTCTCTTGTATCCAAACCCCTGTTTGGGTACACAGCTACAAGCAGGACTTGCGAGAACTGCTATCATATAAGTCAATCTTCCAGATTGACACTCCACTAATCCCCCGATACCGGACTAGAAAACATCAGTTGTAAGTCAATCTTCCAGATTGACATTCATTAATCCCCAACTTGGAACGAGAAATATCTTATGTAAGTCAATCTTCCAGATTGACATTCATTAATCCCCAACTTGGAACGAGAAATATCTTATGTAAGTCAATCTTCCGGATTGACATAGAAACTACATAACTACGCAGAAAAAAAGCTTGTCCAAAAAATCTTTGTTGAAAATTATGCCCTTGATTCATTTTTTCTAAGAAAAGTTGGAAAAAGTTCATTAACAAAACAGAGAGTGTGAGAAAAAATAGAAAAAGCAGCCGTGACGAATCTTTTTTTGCCTGTTTTTGGAGCAGAAGCAAGAGCTCCTGAATCGCATAACTTATTGTAGGGCAATAACTTAGCGAAGATTATAGCAACCTTCGTAAACCTTTGGCAGACAATGAGTTACACGCTTCGTGACGAACCTCCCCAAAAACCGCCGAATAGTGGTTCATTTTTAGGGGGTTCGTCAAAAGGGGGTCTGAAACCCGCTCCAGTAAAGGGCGGAAAAGGGTAGCGGTTGCAAATGACCTTTGCATGCTGAGGGGTTACGACAATCCTCAAATATCTTGCCCAGGTTCATGTTGAACCCGTTGCAAATGACCTTTGCATGCTGAGGGGTTACGACTTCCATGATTCATCCTCCTTATATGTAATAAGTTGTCAATGACCTTTGCATGCTGAGGGGTTACGACACTGTAACAGATAATATTGCTATTACCGTACCGATAAGAGTTGCAAATGACCTTTGCATGCTGAGGGGTTACGACATAGGGAGCAAAAAAAAGGTAAATATAAAAAATGGTGTTGCAAATGACCTTTGCATGCTGAGGGGTTACGACAGACGCACGTCCTCAATAATTTTCTTTATCTCTTTATGTTGCAAATGACCTTTGCATGCTGAGGGGTTACGACTTTATTTTTAATGACAAGGTGTATATCCACATGATAGTTGCAAATGACCTTTGCATGCTGAGGGGTTACGACGAAATCTCTTCATCATTTCCTTCGAGATATGATCGTTGCAAATGACCTTTGCATGCTGAGGGGTTACGACTTTTCATATTTTACCACCATTTCTGATGGCGTATATGTTGCAAATGACCTTTGCATGCTGAGGGGTTACGACTTTTTATCCTTGTTGATTTTTTGGATAATTTCAATTGGACAGTTGCAAATGACCTTTGCATGCTGAGGGGTTACGACTAATGTCAGCAATCGTCTGCATAAAGCCTCCTAAAATAAGTTGCAAATGACCTTTGCATGCTGAGGGGTTACGACAAACAATCTTTATTTTATAACAGATATTTTCTCAAAAGTTGCAAATGACCTTTGCATGCTGAGGGGTTACGACTAAAACCTCATAATCTTCTCCAATCTTCTTCTTAATTGTTGCAAATGACCTTTGCATGCTGAGGGGTTACGACTTTGACAACCACCCCTTCATTCCCAGCGTAAATAGTTGCAAATGACCTTTGCATGCTGAGGGGTTACGACCTCTGCCGTATATCTGTCAACGGCATTTTATTTTGATACAGTTTTGGCAGTTTATTTTGGTACAATATGTTTCGTAATAATAGATCATTCAGAGGGTTAATTTTTGATTGATTAGCCATTCTGATAATCGCTTTGTTTGTT
>JAQVBK010000144.1 GCA_028690365.1 Candidatus Cloacimonadota bacterium | reverse complement strand
TTCTCTTTATATAAAATTGCGCTTTTTATCGAAGCGGTTGCCAGCATACCTTTGCCATAACCCTTGATTGCCTGATAAGTTGTATGAACCAAACGATCCACAATGAATTTTGCTATTGCATCAATTCTTTCGGGGTTTTCATAAACTTTCTTTTTAACTATTTTATATCTCTCTAACTCACTTTGAGCTTTGTACGTTAAATTTTCCGGAATTTCATAAACCATTTTCGCTGAAACCGGAACCAAGCCTTTTATTGGATTTAGTATATATCCGTCATTAATAGCTTCTGTCATCGTGTAAGAATCAAACGGAACCCAGATTTTTTCACCTTCAGCATATTTACTGTATTCACCGAATCTGGATAGGGAACTGTCATTGGGTGTTGCAGTAAAACCGATTATCAGATTTTTCTTCTTTCTTTTTCTGATATATTCTTCATTCTCAAAGCTTTCCTGTAAAGCATCAAAAAGATTTATCATATCCTCGTGCTGTTCACCGGAATTTGATCGATGAATCTCATCTATCAGAAAGGCAATTCGCATTCCAGAAAGACGATTCAGGACTTCCTTATCCAATATTTCCCCTATTGTGCTAAACTTTTGTAAATTTACTATGATAATTCTCATATCAGACTTGAGAGATTCAATAAATGTTGCTTTATCGGTTGCCTCAACATACATTCTGTTATCAATGTTCATATTATACATTTTTCTGTCTAATTGATCACGAAGCTGCAGTCTGTCTACTATCATCATCACTTTATCATAAACATATTCGTTATTTCTTTTGATGTCTTTAAGCTGCAAAGCAGCCCATCCGATAATATTGCTTTTGCCGAAACCGGCTGCATATTGAAGCAGAAGAGAATAAACTGTTTGGTTATTTTTGTATTTCAATCTCTTGGATATCAGTTCATTTCTTATACTTTCACTCACTCCCGACAACTGTTGTCTCAACTTGTTAATAAAGTAATTATCATCATTTTCATGTTCCAGAAATTCATCAATTTTTGACATAATCTTATCAACTCCGAATTTCTGTTTTGGTCTTGGACTGATAAGTTTTCCTTTCTCATTTTTGAAACCTTTTGAACCATCTTTCTTTATTACTTCCCGCTCAACGAAATTGTAATACAGAATCTCCTTTTCAATCATCTTTTTAGAATACAACGCCCTGAAAACTTCTTTCAATTTGTCTCTTTTGTCAGCATTTCTATTTAGTAGGGGGTAAGGTCTGAAGCTTTTCTCAACTTCTTCCGTATAAGTTTGATAACTATATTGCTTTTGCTCATTAGCGTTCTTTATAACATCAAGAAAATCCGCTAAATTTCTGATGATATAAGTTTCTTCCAGGTCGGTGGAAGTGATGAAAATTGACTTCTCAAATATTTTTAGAAAATCCTTTCTCATGTTTTGAGACTTGTCATTCCCTTCAGCTATCTTTAAATATTCCAAAACTGCATTTTTGTAGTCTTTTACAATCTTCATTCTTCCGTTTATTTTTGCGCTCTGATTGTTGTAGTTTGACTTCAATTCACTATAACCAAGAAAAATACCGTTCACGAAAACAGAAATATCCGGACGATATGAGAATATTACATTGCCATTATACTCAAATCTATACGGAAGCTCCTGAACTACCGAAAAGATGTTTTTATCAAAGAGTTTATCTCCATGAGTTTCGCTTCCGCTGACATAGAAAAGATAGAATTTCAAACCCTCAAAAGTAAAACTTTTGTTATCATTGATGAACAAAGCCATATTTCTGTAGTTTTTTGACCTTTCGATCAAGAATTCAATTATGCTTTTTATCAGTTTGTGTTCATCATTTGAGAACTTTCTTAAAAGTTTATTGAAGTTATCTTTATTGAGTTTTGTTTCGGAAAGAAACTCCAGCAAATCTTCTTCAATATAAAGATTGTAGCTTATGGTATTTGCCTTTACTTCTCTATATCCCAATCCTTCTACATTGTTTGTAAAAAACGGTATCAAAAATTTATCTTGTAAGTGTAATTCATTCATAATTTTAGCCTTTGATTTGGATTTGTAATTATGACCATTTTCGTGACGTCACGAAAATGGTAGTTCTTTATTCAGGAACTTGAATCTTCCCTGTTACAATGTCATTTATCAATGTTTTTCTGAGTTCTTTTAATATAATAATTTGCTTTCTTAAACATAATGTAATCTTGTCTAATCTTTGGCAGTTTTCATTGAGGTAGTTTACGATTTTTATTTGTTCATTTTTATCGGGCAATACCAAAACATAATTTCTTAAAAAATCAATTTTTATAAAATCAATAATAGATCCCTTTTTTAACTTTTCAAGAGATGACTTAAAAAGAGACTCAATGTTGTATTTCAAATGGTGAACATTTATCTTGTTAAATTTACTTAAAATATAAGTCCTTTGATATGCATTAAATTTCCCAATGAAATACTTTACGTTTCCTATATCTCCATTACCTGCAATTAGTAATGCTTCTTTATCAAATGCATAGTTATTGATTCGACTAGTTGTAATTGAACACGTGAAAAAAGGATAAATTCCATTCTCTTCTTGAGCATTTGCATCTAATCTTCCTGTTTCAAATGAAAGATTATAATCTTTTAACCTCTTCACTTCCCAATGTTTAGGAATTTTTCCAATCCACTCGATTCCGCTGTCTTTCAGTTCAACATTTTTATCCAATCCTCGGCAAACAGTTTCATTGATGAGTGCTTTTCGCAGTTCTTCATATTTCTCAATCTTTTGTTCAAGCAAGGCTATTTTCCTATCAATTAATGATGTTTCTTTATCAAGATATGCAGCGATTTTTTGTTGGGTTTTGAGAGGAGGAAATAAAATTGGAATTGAAGCAATTTGAGAAAGATTAAAAGCTTCTTTTGATGCTCCAAGTTGATTGATATTTATAAATGATTTTACAAAATGTGATTTTAGAAAAATTGATATATATAGTTTGTAAGTTGAATTAGTAAGCTTTAAGCAAGCTATGTGTTGATTAATGTTTCCTTCAAATCTATCAGGTAATAAACAGGTTCTTCCAATAGACGCTCCTGTAATGTTTATTAAAATATTTCCAGATAAAACTCTCGAATTTCTCATCAGTCTATGTGTTTTATTATCAATATATTTAACATTTTCAATTTCTAAACCATAATCATAAACATTCTGACTTCTTAAGAATGTAATCCCTTCTGTTAAGTAGACTTCGCTTCCACCTTTTGGTGTAACTCCACTCGTTATTTTCAAAGTTACGTCTTTTACTCTAAACTGCTTCCAACATTCAGGAATCTCATCAATCCACTCAATATCAGTCTTTTTATATTTGGGATAAGGTTTCAAATTCATATATTCAGATCCTTTTCCAAGTCTTTGAGCTGGTTTTCAATATTTTCCAAATCCGTTAAAATTTCGGAAAGGGGGCGAAGAGTCTCCGGTTTGTAGAAAAGTTTATTAAAGTTAATTTCTACACCTACAACATTATCCAAATACTCAAAAGGTTTGGTAATGTATTTTGCCATAAAGTTTTCTATGTTTTGGCGGTTAATGGTTTCATCAAAATCAAACTCAATAATTTCATAATCTTTTTGGTAATCGGGGGTCAATTCAACGGTAACTGTAATGGAGTCCGGTCTGGTTTTCGTAGGCTTGTTGTATTTGCTTTTTATCACAATCTTTCCGCAACCGAGTTCTTCCAGTTTGCCATCTTTCTCTCTAATCAGGGTTTCTTTATCTTCATCATACCAATATGTCGCTTCTTTCGTATAAACTTTTAAATCTTTCTCTTTGTAATCAAAGTTGGCTAATTTTGCTTTTATCTCATCAAAATAGTGCAACAAACTGCGATATTCATTGGAAGGCGGTTCTGTAATATGAAATTCAGCGAAAATGAGAGTTTTATTTTCTTCAGTTTGTTCAATTCTAATCAAATCCTTTAGACAGATTGAAGATTCTCTGACTATTTCGCCATCCTTATTTTTCTTCGTGGGCAGTAAGCTCTCAATGGTTTTGCCGTTCTCATCAACATTAGTGAGCATTATAGCCTGTTTATTGAAATAGAAGTAAGATTTATGAAAGACTTTGGCGATTTCATTATCACGGAAGTTGTTTAAAATTTCGACTATTTCCAGAGCTTGTTGTGGTGTAACTTCCTTTCTTTTCTTTCCTTTGTTTCTGCTTAGCGGAGCAAATTTTGAGCTGGCATCAATCATAATGACTTTGTCTTTTTTTTCTATCGGCTTGTTTTTGTTGAGAACCCAAAGATAAGTGAAAATATTGGTGTTGAAAAATTCATCAGTCGGGAGCTGAATCACTGCTTCAATAATATCTTTATCAAACATCCATTTTCGTATTTCACTTTCGCCGGAACCAGCATCACCGCTAAAAAGAGTTGAACCATTATGAACAGAGACAGCAATTCCGTCATCATCCATCTTGGAGATAAGGTGTTGCAGGAAAAGTAATTGTCCGTCTGAAACTGCGGGAAGCGCTTTAAATCTGCCTGTTTTATCTCTGCGTATATCCTTCTCAAATCCTTTCCAATCTACCCCGAAAGGGACATTGGAAACCGAGACATCAAAAACCTTATTATGGAATCTTAGATCAGTAAGTGTATTTCCGTATTCAATGAATGAATCTTCACGGAATCTACTTTCAATTTTTGCTAAAGCAAATAGGGCATCATTCCAGTCTTGTCCGTAAGTAGCAGTCAATTTCCCAAGAATTTTGGAGATTCTGTCTTCAACTCCGAAAAGCATATTACCGCCTCCGCAAGTTGGGTCGTAAATGGTAATAATTCCGTTTTTGTCAGTAATTTTGGAAGCTACAATTTCTGAGATGAGATTTATAACATCATCAGGAGTGTATTGCTCTCCGGAAGTCTCTGCTGAAATGTCAGCCCATTTTCTTTTTATATGTTCTTCGAGAGTTGTTATTTCACTGTTATTAAATGGTTTTAAATCTATTTCACTCCAGGCTTTGGTAAATGCTAAGAGAATTCTCTTTTTCTTTAACAATCCGCAAATACCGGAAATATCTAAGTACTTTTCTTCTTCATTTCCTTTTTCAACTCCAAGCAAGTCCTTTGTTTCATCATCAAAACCTTTCAAATAGGCATCAAAATCAATTTCAAAAGTTTTATCACTTCTGCATAAATCTTTGAGAGTTTTATTTTTTTCAACCAGGAACTTATTATATCCCTGATTAAGGTCTTTAATTTCTTCAAAGAGTAAGTTTAAATCATAATTGTTTTCGACAAATTCTGATTTGACCTCTTCAATCATTCTCACAAATCTGCTTTCGACCATGATCAAGGCAAAAAAAGGCATCATGAATTTCGGGAAATCACTTTGCTTAATACCGGATGCTATTAACAAATCCGCTGTTTTCCAGACGGTTGATTCGTATTGTAAAATATTGTTATCAGCCATTTTGTATCCTTAGATTATTGTTCTTAAATTTTGTCTTGTATTGTTATAAAGAAAATTTCCTGACTTATTATCCCAAACATCTATTAATGCACTTTCCTTATCTGCTTCTTAGTTTGCAAAAAAGTTATTTGTGTTTAATTGTGCAAGAAATTTATCATATAAAAAATATCTGTTATACTGTGGGGTGTAAAGAAGAGCTGGCTAATAGATGAATCTATTTTTTAGCATTTATTGCGAAGCTGCCGAATCTGTGATGATTTTATTGATGAGTCTTATCAAGTGGGAATGTTCTGCATCTTGGTTGAGCTTCTCCGATTCATAGAATTATCTCATTCTGAAATGACGCATTCTTTTTTCACTTTTGGAATAATTTGTGTTTGAATTACTGTTAATGAATGTTCGATAGTTGACAAGACACTAGTACATCCTGCCAATTACCCCGAAGGTTTTCAACCTAAATAGCCGGAGGTTTCAACCTCCGGCATTCTTAGAAAAATAGACCCTGAAGGGGTTTAACAATCTTGCATCCTTTTATTAAACCCCATTCGGGGTTTTGTCTCGGATTATTTCATTTACCGGTGGTTGAAACCACCGGCTATTATATTATACCCTTTCAGGGTAATAATCAAATTTCTACCTAAAGATAATACCAAGTTGTCGGGAGTCTCCAGTATTTGACGGAACTCCCGTCAATTCGGAGCGTTGATTGTATAGCGCTGCTAATAATGTCTTTAGCCTTCATTCATAAGAAAGGTGGCTTCTCGTAGTACGGGAAGGCGGAAAGTTTGTCTTTCAGTTTTCAGTAACGCAGTTAGTAACTCATGCTCCTCCCGATTTATTGGGATTCGTCCCGTTTATCGGGATGATTTCTTCAGGGGAGCGACGGGACTTCCCGAATAACTTCGGGACGACCTTCTGCGTCTCAAGCTAATTTCGTCGATTCATAATTTAATCTTATCTAAAATGAAAAAGCCGATTCAATTCTGAATCGGCTTGTATTATGGCGGGAGCGACGGGACTCGAACTCGCGACCTTCTGCGTGACAGGCAGACGTTCTAACCAACTGAACTACGCCCCCGTTTAATGATCAATTTGAAAAACTGATGTCTTTCTATTATATGAGGTTTTTGTGTCAAGAAAATATTTTCAACTTTTTTATGTTAAATATTTAACTTTCTGCAAAACATAATTATAGAAACCATTATATTTTCTTCTAAATAGATTTATTCTAGATCAGTTCTTTATCTTCAACTTTTCCCAGCTTTATTGCACATAAATCTCCACACATTGTACAAACATTGTTATCTGATTGAATATCACTGAGTTGTCTTCTTTTTCGAAGCAAATCAGGATCTAAAGCAAGTTCATACATTGCGTCCCAATCAAGCTCTTTTCTCGCTTTCGACATTTCATCATCCAGTTTTTGAAGCTGAGGAATCTTACAAATATCTGCTGAATGAGCAGCTATTCTTGCCGAGATTACTCCTTCCCGTACATCCTGAAGATTGGGCAGTCCAATATGTTCAGCCGGGGTAACATAACAGAGAAAATCTGCGCCGGCTCTGGCAGCTACGGCACCGCCAATTGCACTGGTTATATGATCATAACCGGGAGCAATGTCTGTGGTTATCGGACCAAGAACGTAGAAAGGAGCATCATTACAAAGAGATTTCTGTAGCTTGATGTTCATTTCTATATCAGACAGTTTCACATGTCCCGGACCTTCTATGATGACCTGCACACCTTTATTAAAGGCTCGTTTTTGAAGTTGAGAAAGTATAATAAGTTCCTCAATCTGAGCCTGATCCGTAGAATCAGCAATTGCCCCGGGACGTAAACCATCGCCCAGAGACAAAGTTATATCATATTCAAAACAGATATCCAGCAATGTATCAAATTTCTCGTAGAAGGGATTCTCTTTTCCTGTCTCTCTGATCCATTTTGCCAGGATTGTTCCACCCCTGCTTACCATTCCGAGTAATCGGGGAGATTTTTCCAGCATCTCAATTGATTGACGGGTTATACCGCAGTGGATAGTCATATAATCTACACCGGATTTTGCTTGAACTTCAATTTCATTAAACATTTCATCTGAGCTCATGGATTTGATAGGTCTCTGAGATCTGATTAATCCGGCTGCAAGACCATAAATAGGAACAGTACCAACCATAACCGGAGAATTGGCGACAAACATCTCCCTAAACATTTTCAAATCTCCTCCGGTCGACAAATCCATCACACTATCAGCACCTGCTTCGATAGCAATATTCAATTTATCTTTTTCCCTTTCAATTGAACAGTCAAGCGGAGAAGAACCAAGATTGGCGTTAACCTTAGTCCTGAGACCTTTCCCGATAGCTTTAATATTTGAAAAGTTATGCAGTTTATTTTTAGGAAGAACTGCGGTTCCTCCGGCTATATTTACTCTTAGTTCCTCCGGAGAGATGAACTCATCCTGGCAAGCAGTTATCATCTCGGCGGTTATGTTGCCCTTTTTGGCTTCTGATAATTGTGTCATTTTTTACCTCGGTATTTTTTATGGATGTTTTGCAGTTCAGCGATAACAGCTTCCGGTTTGGGAGACAAGTTAACTGCTCTTACTACACAGAAGTTTTCTGCACCATTCTGAACAACATCCTGTAAGTTGTTTTGATCAATCCCTCCGATTACAAAATAGGGGTGATGAGAATAGGAAATCATTTTTCTCATTAATTCCAGAGTCAATTCAGGATCGGGAATCTTCTTGGTTGGAGTTTTGAATACTGGTCCAATACCGACATAATCCAGATCTAGAGCATTTGCAATTTCCAATTGTTTAATGTTGTGAGTTGAATAACCTATTATTTTGTTTTTTCCAAGCAATTGCCTGGCAATCTCAGGTGAAATGTCATCCTGACCAAGATGCACGCCATCTGCATCAACAGCCATAGCTATATCAATTCTATCATTAATTATAAGTTTGGTTACA
>JAQVBK010000143.1 GCA_028690365.1 Candidatus Cloacimonadota bacterium | reverse complement strand
ATTATAATTTTTTATTAAAGTATGTTATGCAACGTATTAGAAAAGATTTCAGGAATGAAAATCCCACAAGATATTCTCTATTTCTAGGATTTCAAATGTTAGATTTCTTAAGTCAGTTGCGTTTGCTTGGAAATTATAATGGAGGTAAATGTGTGAATTCTAAGAATTTATCGGTTTTATTAGGTGATATAGCACCAAAGGAAAACAGTGGTTACGAGGAGCGGACAAATGTTATCTTTTCGGAATTTGATAATTTTTTCAATACCGATGCAAAGAAGGCTATTTTTTTAGAGGGTACGCTTGTCCAGTATCTACTAAATATTCAAAAATTCCAGCGTGGAAGCACCCCTTTCAGAACTAAACTTCGAGGCCTGAATCTTGATGAACGTTATGTGAAAAAAATCTTCCCCGAGATACTCAATAAACTCGATGAGTATGATACTAATTATTATAGAGAATTGGAAACCCTTATCGCAAAATACATGATTCAATCTGGCACTGATTGGAAAATGTCGAACGATGAAATCAGCTTCTATTTTGTTCTAGGTATGAATTTATCAAACCTCTTAAAATCACCCAAATCTGAGAAGGAGATCTAAAATGACTGAAGTAAGCAGAAGATCTGAAATTGTGTTCTTATATGACATAAAAGATGGTAATCCAAATGGAGACCCACTTGATGAAAACAAACCACGGATTGATGAAGAGACAGGAATAAACCTTGTAACGGATGTTAGGTTCAAGAGAACAATCCGTGACCATCTCTACAAGTTTAGAGGGAAAGAAATTTTTGTTAGAGAAATCTCAAATGAAAATGGTTCTATTCAGGATGCAAAAATGAGGGCAAGAGACTTTTTGACAATTGAAGAACCTCTTGATGCATTCGAAACTGGAAAGAATATCATTAATGATAATCTGTTGACTGATTGTATTGATGTCCGTTTATTTGGTGGCACTCTTCCCCTTGAACTTAAAGTCAAAAAAGGAAACAAAGTCGATAAAGAAACCGGTTCAATAACCCACACCGGTCCTGTACAGTTTAAGATAGGGAGATCAATGCACAAGGTATTCATGAAACATTTCCGTGGAACAGGAGCTTTTGCTTCAAAGGAAGGGGCCAGCCAGAAAACCTTCAGAGAGGAGGATTTCCTGCCATATTCGTTGATAAATTTTTACGGGATTATCAATGAAAATGCTGCAAAGGATACAAAACTTTCAGAAGAAGATGTAGATCTGCTTCTTGATGGAATGTGGAATGGAACTAAGAATCTGATTTCCAGGTCAAAAGTAGGCCAAGTTCCCCGTCTCTTGTTGAAAGTAAACTACAAAGAGGGAAATTATCACATTGGAGATCTGAACAACCTTTTTAATCTAAAATCTGATCTGATTGATGAAGAAATAAGGGACATCTCGCAGGTGAAGATTGATGTTCAGAGGCTGGTTGAAATACTGGCTAAAAACAAAGACAAGATCGAAAATATCCAGTTATGTCTGGACGGGTCTCTTGTATTCATATACGGTGGAGAAGAGACAGACATCGAGAAGTGTCTTAATGAAGCAGGGATCGGCACTGAACAATTATCAATGTGAGTTAAGAACATGAAAGTATTAGTTTTCGATGTATGGGGAGAATTTGGGCATTTCCGAAAACACTATACTACAACTTCTCCCCTTACGTATTCCATTCCTCCTCGAACAGCTATTGCTGGAATGATTGGTGCAATAGAAGGGCTTGGAAAAGATGAATACCTAAATTATTTTTCTGAAGAAGATGCAAATATTGCAGTAAAAATATGCTGTCCTATCAAAAAGACCAGAATTGCAGAGAATCTAATCGATACCAAAATTGCTCCTATGATGAGCAGAATTAAGACCAGAACCCAGATAAGATTCGAGGTATTAAAAGATGTAAAATACAGGATTTATTTTTCTCATTCCTCGGAAGAAGTATATAACAAACTTCATTCTATGTTAAAAGAACACAAGTCGGTGTATACTCTGTGCCTCGGTCTGAGTGAACACATTGCCAATTATGAATTCATAGGGGAAATGGAGGCTGTCAGTGAACTTTCAGACTCCGAAAGGGAAATCCATTCTGTAATCCCCGAAAAAGAGCTCATAAAAATCAATTTCGAAGAAGGAAAAGAGTATTTCTCAGAGACTATTCCAATAGAAATGCTTCCCAATAGAGAAGTTACAGAATACGGCAAAGTTCTGTTTGAAAAAAATGGGAAAAGTATTGTTGCGAATGTAAATAATCTCTGGAGGCTTGAGAATGGAGAAGGAATTGTCTTCATGTGATTTCCATCTTCATTCTCATCCCGATAAAATACTATTTAGGCACTTGTCCAATGTAGGAAACAAATCTATCTCGACCAGTAGGGAGAAAAGCTTATCACTAGAAAAGTTTGGGATTGATGAAAATATCTTTTCCAAAATAGCATTTCTTATAGGGATCTGTCATGATTTTGGGAAAGGCACGAAGTACTTTCAAAGGTATCTTTTTGAGACCGATCCGGCCATACAGAGGGGTTTAAAAAATAAAAAAGAATACCATCATGGCCTTATTTCAGCTATTTTTACTTATTACATATTAGAAAAATATGTAAACTCACTAAATAATGAAAATGGTCTGAAATTTATTCCCACTATAGGATATCTTATTGTAAAAAGGCATCATGGAAACTTAAAAGATGCTGAGGATGAAATTCGAGAACTGATAGATAAAGACGTCCTTGAAGTTATTGATCTTCAAATAAAGTCGTTAGAAATAAACGAGTTGAGAACAGTATATGAAAAGTTATTTGATGGGTATGATATTTCTTTTGACATCGAAACTTTCTGTAATGAATATCGTTCCATTGCTGGCAAGATTTTAAAAAATCGAAGAAAATTTGTAAAATTGCTCAAGGAAGAGCAATTTACAGGCTATTATCTAATTACATTAACTCTTTATTCAATTCTTATAAACTCTGATAAGATTGATGCTTCTTCTATTGATGTTTTCAGTGAAATCGATATTTCATCTGAACTTGTGGATAAGTATAAGGAAGAGAAGGGCTTCCAGAGTAATGAAAGTACAATCAATAAGGTACGTAATGAGATCTACAAGGAAGTCACAGAAAGTATTGAAAAGCTTGACCTTGATAACAAAATATATTCAATAAGCGTTCCTACAGGTTCAGGGAAAACTCTCACATCGCTTTCATTTGCATTAAAATTGAAAGCAAGATTAAGAGAGGAAAAAAGAATTAAGGCAAAAATTATTTATTCGCTACCTTTTCTGAGCATAATAGACCAGAACTATGATGTTTTTGAAGACGTTTTTAAAACAGTTGAAAGGGCTAACCCTACTGAAGACGTGTTGCTTAAACATCATCATCTTGCAGATATTTTTTACAAAACGCAAGATGACGAAGAATTTGAAGGGCTTAAAAGTCTATTTTTAATTGAGGGATGGAACTCTGAAATAATCGTTACCACTTTTGTCCAGTTTTTCCATACAATTGTATCTAATAAAAATCGCTCACTCAGGAAATTTCACACCATTGCAAATTCGATTGTAATACTTGATGAAGTCCAGTCAATCCCTCATAAGTATTGGTTATTGTTAAAACAGCTCATTTCGGGGTTTGCGGAGTATTTTAATACGTATTTCATTTTTGTGACAGCAACTCAACCGCTTATTTTCGATCCCGAAAAAAAGGAAATTATCGAGCTGGTTAATAATAAAGATAAGTATTTCAGGGAATTTGATCGAGTTAAGCTGGAAATAAACCTGAATCCAATGAATCTTAATGAGTTTAAGGAAATAATTGAATCAGAAGTTAGAGAGAATCCCGAAAAGGATTTCTTATTTGTATTGAATACAATAAAGTCTTCTCTAGAGATATTTAAGAATTTAAAAGACCTGAAACTTGAAAATAGCAGCTATTATTATCTTTCTACCAACATTGTCCCAAAAGTGAGACTTAATAAAATTAAAGAAATTAAAGAAAAGTCGGAAAAAAGAAAAATCATCGTTAGTACTCAGCTTATAGAAGCCGGAGTGGATATAGACGTAGATATTGTCTACAGGGATTTTGCTACTATCGATTCAATAAATCAGGTGTCAGGACGATGTAACAGGAATTCTTCCAAAAGTTGTCGAGGACAAGTAAATATTGTGGTTCTGAAAGATGAAAGGAAAGAGTTTCATCGATATATATATTCGAGTTTTCTTATCGACAAAACAAAAGAAGTATTGAAAGAATCCCCGTCTGAAATTTATGAGGCAGACTTGCTTTTATTAAATAACAACTACTTCAGGAAAGTTAAAGATACTTCAAGTGAAGATGAATCAAATGAGCTACTATCATGCGTAAACGAGCTTAAATTCAAAGCCCTTACATCTGATTTCAGGCTAATAGACGATAAAGCAGGCTATGAAAAAATAGACGTATTTGTTGAAATGGACGACGAGGCGGTCGAGATATGGAAAGAAAACATCTTAATAAAATCTATTAAAAACCCCCTGGATAGAAAAGAGAGATTTCTGGCGATCAGAAAAAAATTCAATGAATATATAATTTCCGTACCTAAAAAAGACTTTTCCTGCGAAGAGCCAGAGGACCTCAATATCGGATATATTCCTTTTGAACAAATAAAACATTATTATGATCCTGAAACCGGTTTTGTCTTTGAATTAAAATCCAGCATGATGTGTGATTAACATGAAAGTCAAAACGCTAACTTTAACTCTTGTCCCTGACCGAAAAGTAGGACCAAACGCCTCAAAACTTAGAGGGTTTTTCGCGACTCGGTTTAATGAATATGTACTTTTGCATCAACATAACTGTGATAAAGTAATTTATATGTATCCTTTAGTCCAATATAAAATTTTGAACGGCATTCCTCTAGTTTTCGGAATAAATGAGGGTGTAGAAGTCCTTCAGGAAATTTACACTAAATATGACAAAATCAAGCTAGACGAATCCACGTATGAAATTCTGGAAAAAAAAGTATCTTTTAATGAACAGGATTTCGGCCTTTCCGATAAATTCCATACCTACAGCTTCGAAACTCCCTGGTTTGCCCTCAACCAGGAAAATTTCACTGACAGATACAAAAAGATGGACCTCTCCGAACAAAAAGAACTCCTCCGAAAAACTCTGGTTGGAAACATTCTTTCCATGTCCAAGTCCCTTGGCTACACTGTCCCGGGACAAATCAAATGCGAGACAAATTTGCGTCCCGGCACTGGTAGAATGAAGGGGGTGGAGATTGCCACGTTCAAAGGGGAATTTATGGTAAATTTCCTCATCCCCGACTATTTCGGCCTTGGAAAATCCGTATCTCGCGGTTTTGGCACGGTGAAAAGATGCAGCTTGTAATCAACACCCACGGCTCATTTCTAAAAAAACAGAACAACTGTTTTCTTGTAAAAGTTGACGATAAGGTTTTCGAAGTCTCAGAAAAGAAAGTGGAAAGTATCCTGATTACAACGTCTGCAACCATAACTACAGATGCGATCAAATTTGCGGTAGAAAACAATATCGATATCGTTTTTTTGGACCACTTCGGGGACCCTTATGGCAGGGTCTGGCACTCCAAACTCGGGAGCACGACTTATATCCGGAGAAGGCAGCTTGAAATTTCGGAAGAGCCGGAAGGGTTCAGGCTTGCAAAAAGCTGGATTGAGCAGAAGGTCGATGGCCAGATCCTTTTTTTGAAAGACCTAAAAAAGAATCGGCCTGACCAGAAGGACGAACTTGATGATTATATATCCGGAATGGAAGATATGAAAACCCAGCTTGAAGCTCTTGAGGGGGAGCTTGATGAAATGCGGGGAAAAATCATGGGCCTTGAGGGGATGGCATCGCGCAATTATTTCGGAGCTTTGAGTTTTCTTCTGCCCGATAAGTGGAAGTTTTCAGGCAGAAGCCGAAGCCCTGCAAAGGACGAATTCAACTGCCTTTTGAATTACGGATATGGGGTTTTGTATTCTAGGGTTGAAAAAGCGTGCATTATAGCCGGACTTGACCCTTATGTGGGTTTTAATCACACAGATGATTATAATAAAAAGTCCTTTGTGTTTGACCTGATTGAGATGTACCGCATCCACATTGACAGGACCGTTTTCAACCTTTTCTCAAAAAAACAGGTAGTGGAAAGTTTCTTTGATGAGATCCCAAACGGCATGACTCTCAATAAGGAAGGAAAAGCCGTCCTTATCCAGGCTGTCAATGAAACTTTTGATAAGGAAATAAGCTACAGGGGCAGGAACATCAAAATTGGAAACACAATCCAGTTCGACTGCCACAGGATTGCAAACAGCCTGATCGGGAAATAAAAATTTTAACGTGAGAAGTCCGCGAAGCTGAGAATGTAATATTAGGTAAAATAAGAGTAGAATTCGGAAAGAATAAGAGTAGAGGGATTGGGTTTGCTTGTCTGGGTAATATATGACATTACGGAAGATAGAGTCCGTCAAAAAGTTAGCGACCGCTGTAAAAACTATGGGCTTTACAGGGTTCAGAAAAGTGTATTTTTGGGGGACCTTAATTCGAATGACAGAGATTCTTTGGCAATTGAGTGTGAAGAGCTGATCAATACCGAACAGGATTCTGTATATATTTTTCCGATGGATGAGCAGTCATTCAAGAAAGTCCAGCTTATCGGCCAAGCCTTTGATAAAGAACTTGTCAGCGATGAAATAATTACTAAATTCTTCTGAGTTTTTGAGGTCCATATGACGAGTTATGAATGTGCGGAAAGCGAAGAAAGGGCTGAAACAGGCGTTGAAAAAGACACCGACGTTGAAAAAGATCCAGAAGATGAGGACAGAGTAGCCGTTGAGCCTGATTCAGATAACGATTCAGGAACAATAATTAGAATTTCAGATGTTCTTGAATACCTGTTCTGTTCCCGCTTCATTTACTATATGTACTGCCTAGATATCCCCCAGTATGAAGAGAAAAGGTTCAAGGTTATCAAAGGCCGTGAGGTCCATGAAACAAGAAAACTTACAAACAGGGATTATGTAAGGAAAAAACTGAATTGCACAAGGAAAGAGAGTGAAGTTTTTATTGCTTCAAAACAGCACCATATAAAAGGAATCGTTGACGAGGTGCTATTTCTTGAAGACGGGACTGCTGCTCCTCTTGAATACAAATTTGCCGAGTATAAAGACAAGATTTTTAAAACCTATAAATTCCAGCTCGTCTTGCAGGCACTTTTGATCCGTGAAAATTACAATATTGAAGTAAACCGTGCATACCTCTGTTTTACCCGAAGCAACAGCCTGGTCAAAGAAATGGAAATCAGTGCCTCTGATTTCAAAAAAGCTGAAAAAATAATAGAGGAAATCATCGATATCATTCAAAAAGGCTTATATCCCAAGACAACCAGATCTTCTAGAAAATGCGTAGATTGCTGTTATCGGAATATCTGCGTATGAGATGTTTTTCTTGAATTTATAAAGGGTTTGATAATTTTCCAGTAAGAATTTTAGCCCCGAAAAAGGGCTCATTTCAGGCCTTTTCTGGCCAAACGCCGGAAATTTTTGCCCTATTCGCGAGCAAGATCCACTAAAACAAGGATTGAAACAGTCTACGCTATCAGTAGCTACCGCATCCCCTTTAATTCGCGAGCAAGATCCACTAAAACAAGGATTGAAACGAATATGCTTATCATGCAATCATAATGAGTGGGGCATTCGCGAGCAAGATCCACTAAAACAAGGATTGAAACACTGTTTATGGTGCATTATTGGAGCTGTAAAGCATGATTCGCGAGCAAGATCCACTAAAACAAGGATTGAAACACTTCCTCGTCCTTGATAGCCTGCAATAACCCGATTCGCGAGCAAGATCCACTAAAACAAGGATTGAAACGATAACCTCGGCTGTGCTCATTGAGCCACCGTATGAATTCGCGAGCAAGATCCACTAAAACAAGGATTGAAACATAAGATCCATTTGTTCAGGCGTGAATTCTGATATATTCGCGAGCAAGATCCACTAAAACAAGGATTGAAACTAGATATCTTCCCCTTTTTCTTCAGGATACCACTTTATTCGCGAGCAAGATCCACTAAAACAAGGATTGAAACTACTATAGTTGGCAATGTACATATTCAGTACATTCATTCGCGAGCAAGATCCACTAAAACAAGGATTGAAACACCGGAGTGCTGGATATACAGGCATTGGGTTTGAAATTCGCGAGCAAGATCCACTAAAACAAGGATTGAAACTCATATCCTCCCGCTCAAATTCGTTCATTTGTATATTCGCGAGCAAGATCCACTAAAACAAGGATTGAAACTCCTGCTGGACCGGGACACGGGTATCGAAACTCTCGAATTCGCGAGCAAGATCCACTAAAACAAGGATTGAAACCATATGTTGCTAATGGGACCGGGACCACGGCAGAGGCATTCGCGAGCAAGATCCACTAAAACAAGGATTGAAACCCC
>JAQVBK010000142.1 GCA_028690365.1 Candidatus Cloacimonadota bacterium | reverse complement strand
TCGGACAGCGACACGTTCACTTCCCTCCTCCTCCTCAGTGGCTTCACCAGCCCATGCGTATCCAGAACCATTTTCTATTTCGAGGAAAGTAAACGGATGTCCTCTTTTTTGACCTTTTCGTCTCTGTCTGAGTCGTTCATGGGTGACTACTGTCCTTCCCTCGACGTTTTGATCTATCGAGAGAGAGTAACTGATAGGACGTGAGGTTTTTTCCTCACGATAATACAATTCAAATTGGATTGGACCTGGCTGTCTCCGGGTTTTTAGTCGTTCAAACCCCCTGCGATGTGGTTGATCACATGCCTCCTCTACCCCGAAACGAAGGCAGTCTCTGATAAATCCAAATACATCCATGAGTGTTGATTTACCAGATCCGTTGGGTCCAATAACCGCAATAAACCGGGTCATCTTCTCATCATTAAGATTTTCAAAGGTTCGACCAATGGTAATATCATGAAGAGCACGGTAATTACGGACACGGATTCCTTCAAGGTGTGGCATAATGTATTCTCCCAGATGTTATGTTATTTAATTCCTGTTTAATAATTAATTTTATCTGATTTTTTATTTTATTGTTCATAGTTTCTCCATATGCTCCCAAACCTCAAGCACCAGCCTCCTCGTCCGATACTCCCCAAACTCCCGGACCTCGTTCTTCTCCAGCACCTGAAACATGTTCGAAATTTTTCAAGTTCCTCTCGTGTTATCCTATAGAGTTTTGCATACAGGGTATCTAATTCAGTCCAGAGAGCCGCCCTCCGTTCCTTCTCCCACCGGAGTGGGAGTGACCAACTCTTCATTGAATTCATGTTGATATTATCGGTATTAGCCATTGGATCATCCAATAAATCCCCCACCCCGTTTCAATTGTTTATACAAATCATCTGATTTGATCTTCTGAATAATAAATTCTTTATCAAACCCAATCTCTCGTAAAAAAATAATATGAAAGAGAAGTTTTCCCTGAATTATCCAAAGAAATAATTCGCGATGGTCTAATTCTTCATCTTGTTCATGATGAGTAAAATGATCACGACGATTAGCAACGTTGTAGGCCCATTCAGGAATGTTACCAAAAATTTCTAAAATAATAGGCCCATAATCATTTTTACATGTTTTTAAAATCTCTTTTAACCTTCTTTGAAGTGAATATTGATAAAAATAGGAGATTTTTGTTTTCATACTGTTTTTAAAATCATCTGGAGTATCTTCAGGGATGCAATCTAGAAAGGTTGCTTTTAATGACTCAAATTCTTCAGGAGAACAAAAATCTTTTTGATAATCTGGACTTCTTCGGTGATATGCCTCTAATGCCTGAATTATTTTTTGAAATGAATCTTCAAGGTATATTCTGTCATGATGTTGTAAAGAGAAAAACAGATCTACACTTGGTTTATGAATTTCAGAAAAATTTACCCAATTTTTATAGTAGTCTGAAAAATTTTGGTGAATTTCTCGGAATGAAAAGAGAAGATTATATGGTTGCACTCGTTTCTGTTCTTTAATACAATATATCAGATCCTGAAAAATCTCAATAGGAATCGGATATTGTTTATCTTCTATTTGTTTTGTATGTGATGATATGTATCCGACAAATCTGAGAGGGTAACTTGGTTTTTGAATGGCTAATGAAAGAAAATTGCAAAAATGATAAGAATAATAATTTAGAATTTTCTCTAAAGATGCTGGAGAATCGGGTGTAAATTCTACAAAAAATTCTGTTGTGGCTGAAAAATTATGAATTACATGGACAGGGTCGTAATGGGAATGGTGATTGTATAAGAACTTTATTGTACCCATACCTTCAATAGAATGTTGAGGTAATTGTTCTGGTTCATATTCAACTGTATATCTCTGTTTATTTGTTTCAGGTTCAATTGTTTGGGTGAAAAATAAGATCTTTTGATTGAGCCAGTCTTCAAGATTGGAGAAATATATTCGAAAAGAATCAAATTTTATTTCTTCTTCATCTAAGAAGTGATTTCCTTCCAGAATTGTAGTAATATTATATTCGTATGTGGGTATTCCAGGGAGATTAAAAGATGAAGAGGTATTCAGGCATTTCAGTAAAGTATATTCTTTTCCTGATTGAGATATTCCGTGGATGGTAATTCGTTCGTGATTTAGACCAAATTGGTCGGATTTATTTAAAGAGCCAAAGAGAGATAGATTCCCGCCAGTATCAGGGCTAAAAGATAGTGTTCCAGATATTTTTATGTCTGGTGTATCAGGTAACCACCATAGACCAAGTGTTTCAAATGAGTTCATTTTGTAATTTTTTTCATTAAATAGGATCTTAAAGCCTAAATCTACCTTTCGACGACAACATTATTTCCACTTTAAAAAATAAGCAAAAAAGGGATCTCATATGTATAACGTGCGAGTATTTTTGGCCCATTCTAATATTGGTTCACCTCCAATATCTCTAGCTATTGCACTCATATGTGCAAAAACCCTAGTAATTTGATTAATTTGAGGTAATTTTTCTAGTACATTTTTTAGTGTGGTTCTAATTTCTTCATAGGTTAACTCTGTCTTCGGGCCTGTTAAGGCAATAGCACTTAAAACTGCTAAATAAATATCCCCTTTGGATCCATTCAAGAACTCATATTGGGTTCTTTGAGAACGAGATTTTGGACCTTTTGCAAGTAAATTAAAAGCCGGTTTTGAAGTTGATTCTTCTGCTACCTCACTAAAAAATTTCTTATAATTGAAGGATGAATTTATGATTTTATTATTTTGGGAATTATCGATATCGTTTTCTAGACATATTTTTAAGCAGAATTCTTGCATTAAGTGAGGGCTATTGAATGCTTCATCAGAAAAACAGTTAATAATTGATTCTTCACAAAAAACATTTAACGCTGCAAAACCTTTTTTAGCGATATTTTCTAGTTCATTCTTTTTCCATTGGGGAATAAGAATTTGTTGAACTCTTCCAGTCATTTCTCTTTCAACTGTAATGGGATCATATGCTCTATGCGGGATCGATAAAATTATCGTAATTAATCCATCAAAAATAGGATTTTTTAATGCTCTAATTAAAAATTTTTGAATTTCTGGAGAGATATAATGAAAATCGTCAATTACTAAAATAGTCTTTGATTCTATTAAATAATTGAATAATTCATTTTTAAATAATCCATTATTTAATTCTAATTGAATAGATTTTTTCAATTTTTCTTGTGCGCCTGAAACAGATCCCGATGCTTTACTGATTAAACAATTTAATTCTCCTTTTGCATTTGCAGAAATGGTTTCTGTTTCAATGGATTCAGACATTTTACTTTGAAAAACAGGGAGATGAAGTTTATTTTGAATTAATATCCAAAAATCATCTTCAGTAGATATGTCAGAACCTGATAACCAGATATTATTGAATAATTGGAGGACGGACCTACATAATACAGTTTTTCCACTTTTAGTAGATCCTGATACAGAAATCAATTTGAATTTAGAATTGATTGAATTTCGCAATTTCATTTCAAGAGCATAATCATCTCTTGAGATATATGTAACAGTAGGTAATCCGCCAACAATAAATACGTCATTTACTTTCATTCATTCCCCTCCATCCTCTCCCAAGCCTCCAGCACCAGCCTCCTCGTCCGATACTCCCCAAACTCCCGGACCTTGTTCTTTTCCAGCACCGGAAACGTCGTCAGTATGTATTCAAGTTCTGGGTTGGTCAGCCCATAGAGTTTTGCAAACAGGGCATCGAGTTTAGCCCGGAGAACCGCCCTCCGTTCCCCATCCCACCGGAAAGGATGTGGTCGTCCCTCTTTCAGGGGGTCATTCGGGAAATAGTGGTTCCAGGTGAATGAGTCTTCATTAAAAAGATCTTTCAAAATGGTTCTCCAGAAATAAATCAATAATAATAATGCAAGATTTCCATTGAAGTAAAATCTCATTTCGATCATTCAATCCGAGTAATTCTAAAAAACCTAAAGTCATTACCGTTTTTTAAACTCATCCAACCAATTTAATATTAAATCGATATCCTTTTCAATTTCATTAGGATCGGGAATATTTACTGGTGATTCTAATGATTGACTATGTTCATATCGAGAATATTTTGTCATCATCTCATCAATTATTAAACAATCTTCAGGAACAATTTTAGCTAGGTTCCGAATTTTTCCCTTGGTATTTATTGCTCTACGATGTCTTTTGACAACATCATTAATTAATACTGATTCAACTATAATTTCAATCAAATTTCGAAAATCACTACATAGTGACTTTCCTATAGGATAATAATCATCTCCCCCTTTTTCTGTTAATATTCGTCTTGCCTGAATAATTCTATTATTTTTAATTTCTTTTAATATTTTATCAGGTTTTTTAGCAACTAAAGGTATTTCACACACCTCTCCTGAACCCCATGACTCCTTTCTAATACAAATTACATTTAATTGATCATCATCAGTTATATCCGAGATAATACCCAAAAAACTTAAACGATGGGTAAAAATTATAACCTGTCTGTCATTACTGAGTTCAATTAGCCGTTCAATTGAATTTTCTTCAAATTCTTGATCTAATGATGAGATTGGATCATCAAAAATGAAAGGAAACCTTTCGTCTCTTCCTGTAACATCTGCCAGAAAGGCTGCCATCGTGATGATTCTTTTTTCGCCTTCACTTAAGATTTTCACTGGAGGTAAAGAATTATTAGAAGAATTAAGCAATTTTATGCCATGTAATATTCTCCCATGATCAACTCTTGTCTTTACTAATTCAACTTTAATCCCTTTTCCTCCTAATTGTTCTAGTTCTCGATTAAATCTGTCAATGAAATTCTGAGTTATTAGTTTTTCTCCTAATTCTCCCGCTTTGATCGATATTGGTCGAGTATCGATTGTTTCAATCCATTCATTTAAAATAGATATTTTATTTAATCGACTCACTTCATCTTTAATATTCTCAAATTGTTGGGACATCCAGAGTTTTGCTTCTAACTCTACTTTTTGAGCAATTAAAGAATTTAATTCAAATGATTGATATAATCTTTCAATTTCATGAATTTCAAAATCTAATGTTTTTGAATATTCTTTCAGTTCATTAATCCAAATTATCTCTTCTTTTTTTATTCCCATTATTGAGTTTTCGTCAGATTTAGTAATCATATCCTTTATAATTGAAATTGAACCCCAAAAATCAGATAAACGAGTAACCCAAATATCTTCATCAAGACCAGTAGCTAAACAGATTATTTTGATATCTTCAAAATTTTTTATTTCTGGAAATTCTTTTATTTTTGCTTTATATTCTTCTTCAGATCTTATTGCGTCTATTTCAAGTTGTCCTTGAATATAGTCATTAAACTCTATCAAACGACTACGGCCTTCTTCTAATAGTGGCTGTTGACATAACACACACCGTGAGCCATCAGAAGTATTTGGAAATTTTATTGATGGATATGCAATTTCTTCTGAATATTTCTTAGCTGCTTCCCAAAGAGAACGCCACGTTTGAGAACCCAATCCATGAAGTGACTGCAATTTTATGGCTTTTTCAATCCCTTCAGATGCAATAATTCTTTTATCATTAGCATTCTGTTTTAATTTAGAGAGTTCCACACATGAATTTGGCGAAAACATAGATTGAATTGTTTCTATCTCTATGCATAAATTATCCAAATGATTTTTTATTTTCCTTTTATTATTTACATAATCAACAGGATTATCTAATTGCATACATTCAGTAATGTTTTTATAAGAATGTTGATCCTCATTTTCCCAACTAAATAGTGATATTAAATTAGAATCTTCCTCATTACCTGTTAAGTCAAGAAAATTTTTTACTATTTTCGCATTTGCATATTCGGAAGGAATATTTGGAAAATTGGAACTCAATTTATCTTTTTCTGATCTAAATCTACCTTTAATTAAATCACATACTCTAACAATCTCCTCAAATAAACTAATAATATTTGGAGTAAATGATAATTCTTTTTCGCTATTTAAATAGATTTTATCACTAAATGAATCAAAAATATCAATTGGTTCTAGATCAGTAATATGTTCACTATTAACATCCCATTCTTTTTCAATGCGGTCTTGGGCATGATATACAATCTTACAAGACCGATTTTCTGGAATCTCACCAAAAGCATTTGAAAGTAAGTCCGGAGTATTTGGTTTTCCACAAATTTTTTTAAATATCCTTACATATCCCGATTTTCCAGAACCATTGTTCCCATAGACTACAACCAAATTTTTATGCCCAAAATTCAATGGTTTTTTTGGATTCAGATTATCTATTCCAGAAATATCACCAATTGATAGGATTCGTAGAGAATCGCATGGAGGATTAGTACCACTTAAACCAGGGAACGTTCGAGTTTGAGTAATCCTTTGCCCATCATCTGTTTTAAAATACTCAATTATTTGCGAATAATCATCATCTGAAATTTCATTTGCGGTAAGAATTCTAACTGCAATTTCCTGTTGCCAATTAGGGCGAGAATGAAGCCATTTGATGACTTCATGTTCAATATTCATTTTTTTCCTCCATCCTCTCCCAAGCCTCAAGCACCAGCCTCCTCGTCCGATACTCCCCAAACTCCCGGACCTCGTTCTTCTCCAGCACCGGAAACGTCGTCAATATATATTCAAGTTCCCCGGTCGTCAACCCATAGAGTTTCGCATACAGGGCATCGAGTTCAGCCCGAAGAACCGCCCTCCGTTCCTCATCCCATCGGAAAGGATGTGGTCGTCCCTCTTTTAATGGGTTATCTGGGAAATAATGGTTCCAGGTATCAAGTCCAATCTCCGAAAGAACATCCTGGGCGAAGGGTTCAAGATCCCAGGCAGTGTAGGTGAGTTCGATGACACGAGGGAGAATGAATGATTGTAATTCAGGGGTGTATGTTGAAGGAGGGAGAACGGGAAGTTGTTTTACAATGAAAAAATTGAAGTTTGTTCCTCCTGATTTATTTCTTGAAACAAAATCAAAAACAAGAGTATTAAATATGCTATATAACTCTAAAATGTCAAGTTCGAAAAAGATTCATTTCGATTTATATCGATTGATCTTTATATAAAGAAGAACAATATATTTACTGTGCTCAATCACGCTCAGACAAAGAAATTGAAACCCTCAGTAAGGCCATAGAAAACCATATTGCCTTAATTGTACAGTTATTTGAATTAGCGTCCCTGCAAAACTGCTTTTCTACAAAAACTCATAACAGATGGGCCACCGCCTTGGAGTATGTTAAAGGCCTTTTAATTAACCCATCAAGATGTCATTTATCAGCAATTTCGGACAATTGTAGCATTGTAAATAATCAATCCTTCAGTCATTTTCTCTCTCAATCTCCTTGGGATCATCGAAGACTCATAGATTGGATCATCACTAATGGGTGGCATCTCATTGGAAAAAATGGTGCATTGGCCATCGATGAATGTGCCACCCCAAAGGCTGGAGATTTTTCGGTTGGTGTTAATCGCCAATATTGTGGGAATTTGGGTAAGGTTGAGAATTGTCAGGTTGCTGTCTTTATGGCCTATGTAAAGAATGGCTTTCGATTGTTACTTGACTACCGTCTTTACCTTCCTGAAAGTTGGACATCCGACCGTAACCGTTGTGATGCAGCTGGCATACCTCCGGAATTTCAATGCTTTAAAACTAAAGCGGAGTTAGCATATGAATTGATCTGTCAAGCGATTGAAGCAAAGATCAAGTTTTCTTTTGTGGCAATGGATGGATTTTATGGAAAACACCCTTGGTTACTTACCAGAATTGAGAACATAGGAGTTACGTATGTTGCCGATATTGGTTCGAAAGACCGCGTAATTATTGAGAAACCTCAGTATGGGATTCCTCCCAAAAAGGGCATTCGAGGGAGAAAGACATCACTCATAAAAATCCTTAACACGGTTCCAGTTAGTGTGGAAGAGATTCAAAAAACAATAGATCGGTGGAGAGTAATACGAATTAGAGAGTCGACTGATGGATTTCTCGAAGTAAAATTTGCAGCCATCAGGGTTTGGAGGATTGATAAAGATGTAAATGAACCAATCCCTGTTTGGCTCCTTATACGTAAAGATCTCGATGATTCAAATGTCAAATATTCATTATGCAACGCTTCCTCTCTCTGTACCTTGAGTAAACTAGCAAGAATGCAGAGTGAGAGGTATTGGATTGAACGATCATTTCAAGATGCGATTGATCTTGCTGGGATGGCCGATTATCAGGTAAGAAACTGGGATGCATGGCATCATCACATGGCTCTGGTATTATTAGCAATGCTATGGATTACAAAAGAACAGAAACATTTTCTCAGCGTTAAGAAGAGCATAACACCTCATGATGCTGTGAAAATAATCCAGACCTTGATACCATTAAAGATTAAAACTTCTTTGAAAACGGCTAAAATAATTATCCGAAATCATAGGAATAGAAAAAGTTCTCGCAGATCGAAAATGAAGAAAAAGAACGGACCTCTCATCTGTTAGTACATCGAAGCCAGGTGTGTGT
>JAQVBK010000141.1 GCA_028690365.1 Candidatus Cloacimonadota bacterium | reverse complement strand
ATTGGGGCACAAAGTAGCAGTTCTTGCCGTTGATCCAACTTCTTCATTGAGTAAGGGAAGTATTCTGGGGGATAAAACAAGAATGGAAATTCTTTCCAGAGATGATAAATGTTTCATAAGACCCTCCCCATCAGGTGGAACTTTGGGCGGAGTAACCAAGAAGACCCGCGAAACAACCCTTCTCTGTGAGGCAGCCGGTTACGATGTGATAATAATTGAAACTGTAGGAGTGGGACAAAGTGAGATAACGGTTAGATCCATGGTTGATTTTTTTTTACTTCTTAAAATTGCCGGAGCAGGTGATGAGCTGCAAGGTATAAAAAGAGGAATTATGGAGCTTGTTGATGCAATAGTAATCAACAAAGCTGATGGTAAAAATATTCCGATGGCTGAAATGGCAAAAAGTGAGTTTGAACGGGCAATTCATTATTTAAAACCAGTTACAGAGAAATGGATTCCTCAGGTGTTGACTTGTTCTGCAGTTGAGAGCAGAAATATAGATTCTATCTGGGATATTATCACGGAGTTTGAAAAAGCGACCAAAGAGTCGGGATTCTTTTTTAGCAGGAGGAACAAACAGTTGAAAGATTGGTTACATGCCATGATTCAAGAATATTTGCAGAATAGTTTTTATCGCAATCCGGCAGTTTCAGAAGTAATTAACAAAATCGAAATTGAAATAATAAAAGGTGAGAAGCCTGTGACAAAAGCTGTACAGGAATTGATACATATCTTCAATCAATCCAATGCAAAAGATAAAGGTAAAAACTTCAAATAGTTATATGACTGTATCACTTTACTTCTTGACAATAAAATCATGAAAAAGATTTTGGCAAAAAAATAAAAAGGAGGACATTTAGTGTCATTAGTAATATCAAGACAAGGTGAATCTTTTGAAATAACATTAAAGAGATTCAAAAAGAAAATCGAAAGAGCTGCAATTCTTTCTGAGATAAAAAAACACCAGAGATATGAAAAACCGAGTGTTGAAAAAAGAAGAAAAGAAAATGCTGCCAAGAGGAAAATTGTAAAGAATGCCAGAAAAATGGCTAAATTTATGAAGTAAAATGATTGGGAAAATTACTGCTGATATCGCAATAGCGATGAAAGCACAAGACAAAGAAAGACTTAACGTACTCAGATCTTTGAAAACTGCTTTGATGAACAGAAAAATTGAGATTGGCAAAGATATTGATCTCGATGAATTCAAATCAATTCTGAGAAAAGAAATTAAGTCTAGACAGCAGGCAATCGAATTATATGAAAAGGGGAATAGAAACGATTTAGCTTCAATTGAAAAAAAGGAAATCGAAATTATTCAGGAATATTTGCCTGCATTGTTAAGCCGAGAACAGATTGAAAATGAGGTTTTAAACGCTGTTGCAGAACTCAATGTTGAATCTATTAAAGATATGGGTCGGCTAATGTCACATCTTAAAACAAAAATAGGTGATGTTGCCGATGGTAAAACTTTGAGCGAAATTGTGAAAGAAAAATTATCAGCGAAATAAGATAAGGTTGTTTTTTCTCTCAGGGAGGATATATATCTTCCCTTTTCTTGTTTATGGACAAATTTGCCACATTCCATAGGTCGAAAAACTGATCCAGATAGATAGGTGCTTATGAATATCATAGATATAGTTTTAGGTTTTGTTTCTATATTTTTCTTCTATATAGGAATCAGAAAAGGATTGATTGCAAGTGTAATGACCATATTTACCATCATGCTCTCTTTTTTCGTAATTATAAAAATTGGTCCAATCCTGAAACAAAGTTTAACAGAACAATATGATTTTTCACCTATATTTTCAACTTTGGCAGCGTATGTATTAATAACGGCAACGATTGCAGTCTTAGTTGCACTTTCTCATATTTTAATGTGGAAAAGATTAAGGAAAAATAAATTATCATGGATAAACAGACTTCTAGGTGGATTGATGGGAATTATAATTTTTGCGCTGATTTTTTTAATGGTAGTTTTATTTATTAGCAGACTTTCCGAAGCTGAAACGATTTTTGAATTTATATCAGGTTCAAAATTCATAAACACCGCAAGGTCTATATTGATTAGAATTAATATTTTCACCGCGGCTAAGTTAACTCAGATTGCTTTCTTTTCCAAAAATATTCAATGAATACCCTATTCCAATTAGAGTTCGAAAAAATCCTGAATCTGATCTCATCAATTTGTCATTCAGAACCGGCAAAAGAAAAAATCCTCAAGATAAGACCCTTCAGCGATGCTGTAGTTATAAGACAACAACTTCGCTTAGTATCTCAACTTCAACAAATGCTTATAAATGGAGTGTCGTTTAATTTTGAGGGGATTATTGATATCTCTCTGATATTGGAGAGCTTCAGGTATAATTGTTTTTCTTTTGAAGAATTCAAATCTCTCTTCTATGTTATTTCTATTTCTAACCGTATGTCTCGGATTGCTCAAGATTGGGAGGATTTTACTGAATTCCTTTCACTGATTGACTCTGTAACTGAACTACCGTATCATGAGAAACGATTTCTGGAAATTTTTACTCCAGACGGAAAAATAAACGATAATGCTTCTCCCGAACTTCGCTCCATAAGAAACAGACAAAAACATGTAAGGCAGTCTATTATAAAAACTTTGAATACAAAACTGGATGAACAAATATTTTCAAGTTTTATCCAGGAAAAAATTATTACTGAAAGAGACGGTCGATATGTTCTCCCAATAAAAGATGGATCCGCAAAATTTGTAAATGGCATATCACACGGGAAATCATCCAGTAAATCAAGTGTTTATATGGAACCTCAGGAAATTATTGAGCTTAACAATGAGAATGATTACCTCAAAGAAGAAGAGAGAGAAGAGATTTACAGAATTCTGTCGGCGTTTAGTGAAGATATTATCAAAGTGAAAGAACAATTGATCAGAAATTACAAACAAATTGTACTGATTGATCTCAATTTTGCAATTGCAACTTTCAGTAACAAGATTGAAGCAGGATGCCCAGAGATTACTGAAAAGCCTTATCTTAAATTGCTAAGAGCGAAGCATCCATTACTGATGATTAAATTCGGTGATAACGATAAGGTTATCCCTTTTGATCTTGAGTTGGGAGAAGATTTCAAAATTTTATTAATATCAGGACCGAATACAGGCGGAAAAACTGTTACCTTAAAAAGTATAGGATTAATAACTTTGATGGCACTCTCCGGATTACCGGTTCCTGTTGCCGAAAACTCTGTGATTGGGTTGTTTCCTCAGGTTATAGCAGATATTGGAGATAATCAGTCGCTTGAAGATTCATTGAGTACATTCTCATCTCATGTGAAAAATCTGCAGAGAATGTTGGAAAAGGGAGATTCCAATACTCTTATTTTAGTTGATGAAATTGGTTCTGCTACTGACCCTGAACAAGGTTCTGCACTGGCTCAGGCAATTTTGGAGAGATTTGTCTGTAACAAAGTAACTGCAGTACTGACTACCCATTATACTGCTCTCAAGATTTTTGCTGAACAAAATCAGTACTGCGTAAATGCTTCAATGCATTTTGATTCAGAGGTTCATAAACCTACCTATCAATTCAAAATTGGTTTACCCGGTAATAGTTTTGCAATTGAGGTAGCACATCAATTGGGGCTGGATGAGTCATTGATTGAACGTGCCAAAGAATTGTCAGGAAAACAAAATGTCGAATTAACTGATCTTCTAAAGAAAATCACTGAAGAAAAGAAGATATTGTCACGACGAGAATATGAATTTAAACTAAAACAAAAGAATCTCGAACAAAAAATCAGAGAATATGAAAATCGAATTGATGAGATAAAAACTGAACAAAAAGATATTCGCAAAAAAGCTTTGAAAGATGCAAAAGAATACATAATTGGTTTACAGAAAAAAATCAATCAAGAGTTTGAGATAATAAAAAAAGAAAAGAAAGAGATTAAAGAAAAAAAGATAAAGGATATTTCTAAAAAGATTGTAAATATTAGCGAAAAAATCGACAAAGAAGAAGATGAATTTGCTGATGAGAGAAAACCTTTAGATAATCCGGAAATTGGCAAGATTGTGTGGATTAAAAATCTTCAGGGTACAGGTGAGATCATCGAAATTTCGAGAGACAGCATCAAAGTCAATATGGACGGATTTGTTTATGTGACATCAAAAGATAATCTGTTTGAAACTAATTCAGTGAAACCGACCTTTTCTGTAAAAACTACAAAACACGTTTCTGAAAAAAGTTACAGTACGGAATTGAAAATATTAGGTCTAACTTTCGAAGAGAGTTTGCCGTTGTTGAATGAATTTATTGATGATGCTTTCTACTATGGACTAGGTAAAGTAAGAATTGTTCATGGAAAGGGAACCGGAGCTCTCAGAAAAAAAGTAACAGATTTTCTGAGACATCATCCTAGAGTTAGCGATTATTATTCACCTGTTAGTGAAGCAGGTGGAGATGGTGTAACTGTTGCAGAAATAAAACTGTAGGTGATCAATGAATGAAGATGTAGTGCAATTAGTTAAAGAACGGATAAATATTGTTGAAATAATTTCAGAATATTTTCCTCTAAAGAAAGCGGGGACAAACTTCAAAGCGTGTTGCCCTTTTCATCAGGAAAAAACACCTTCATTCAGCGTAAATGAAGCAAAGCAAATGTTTTATTGCTTTGGCTGTAAAAAGGGTGGAGATGTAATTACTTTTGTGCGTGATTATGAGAAAATTAGTTATCCTGAAGCACTCAGAAAATTAGCAATCAGGGCGGGTATTACATTAAAAGAAAGCAAGGCAGAACCGCGTAAAAATACACATTTGGAAATGCTGTTTCGAAGTTATGAGCTGGCAAATGCTTATTTCAAAGATAATCTGCAACAATTTGGTTCAGAAGCTATGGCTTATCTGGCTGAAAGAAAGATATCGAACGAAACTATTGGGAAATTTGACATTGGTTATTCTCTGAATAGCTTCAGTGGATTGAAGAATTATCTGCTTAAACAGAAAATTGATGAAAAAGATATGGCGTCTACAGGTCTTTTTATAGTAAATGATGATTTTGTTAGTGATATGTTTAGGGGTAGAATTATGTTCCCTATTCATTCAATACGAGGAAGAATAGTAGCTTTTGGGGGCAGAAATATCTTACATGATCAGAAAGGTGGAAAATATATAAACACACCGACTACTGAAATATACCAGAAAGGTGACGAATTGTATGGATTACACCTGACAAAATACGAAATCAGTAAAAAGGGAGAATCTGTTATCTGCGAAGGTTATCTGGATTTTTTGCGTCTCTTTGAATCGGGGATTACTAATTCCGTTGCTTCACTGGGAACAGCTCTTACTGTACAACAAATTAACTTATTGGGCAGGTACTCGACACAATTCAATTTCCTATATGATGGAGATAGTGCAGGGAGAAAGGCTGCTCTTAAGGCTGGATATCTGGTTCTAAAAGAAGGTTACAATGTAAGAGTGACCTTTTTGCCTAAGGGCGAAGATCCTGATAGTTTTGTACTTAATCACGGGATTGAGGAATTGGTCAAAATGATCGAATCTGCAGAAGACTATATCTCTTTTGTGAAGAATGATTCTTTGCTGGAGTTATCCTCTAAGGAGAGAATTGAATATTTGATAGATTTGCTAAAGGAATTTGACCGTGGAATAGATTTGGAATTGCTTGTAAAGAAAATCTCAGAAGTTTTCAATGTGTCTGAAATCATGCTTAAGAGAAAAATTGCTCATACAAAGAAATTGTCTCAGAACATTTCAAAAGAATCTTTGGCTTATAAATTTAGAGAAGAGAGTTATTTAATCCACTATTTAATCAATTATCCCCATTGTAAGGAAAAAGTTTGCAATGAAATAAATAGGGATTATTTTTTTTCACATGATAATCGGGATTTGTTTGAGACTCTTGTCAGTATTCAAGACATAACTGCTTCAAATCCTCAAGTAATAATTGATGGCATTGAAGATGAAATAATCAGATCAAAATTGATAGCAGTAATATTTGAAGACATTCCGGAGAATTTAGACATAGATTCTATTTTAACACAGATGAAAATCAGAAAATATCAGTCAGAATTGAAAGAATTAAATGAAAAAATTAATCTCGGGGAAAATGGTATAGATTTTATTAAAGAAAAAATCAATATTCAAAACAAATTAAAGAAACTGAGTACAAAAGTCGTTAGTAAAACGATATATTAAGGAGACTACATGCTTAGTTATAATGAATGCTTGGCAAAATTGGAAGAAATGGGTAGAGAGACAAAATGTCTGACTTATACGCAAATCAACGAAGTAATTCCTGATAGTCCGATCTTTTTAGATAAAATTGATGATATAATCAGTGAATTGGCTGAAAAAGGAATTGAGTTGATTGATGAAACTCAGAAGAAATTCTCACGCAGAACTGTACCTGTGAAACATACTACCCAAAAGAAATTTGCCAACAAAAGGTATTACGATGATCCAGTAAGAATGTATCTGAAGGAAATGGGAAGAGTTCCATTATTGGATAGAGAAGGTGAGGTTAGGATTGCCAAGCGAATTGAAACCGGACAAAAATTTATAAACAGGTTAGTATTTATTTCCGGAAGCACTCTCAGAGAATTTTACAATTTTTTGCACAGATATAATGAGAAAAGAGTTAAATTTGATCAGATATTCAGAGTTGATTATGGTACAGCAATAGATTCACTGGAAGAAGCAAAACAGATCAATGATTTTAAAGCTATGTTAAAAAAATGTGAAGAAATTTTTGACAGCATAGGTGAGATCATAGATGCTTCAGAATATGATGATTCAGGAAATTTGTTGGAGCAGGAAGCAATAGAAAAGAAAAGAGAAAAGATAATTAACTATTTCAATGAGTTTGTTTATAATCCAAAACTTATAAGAAGAATGGTTTATCGTGTTAAAAGTTTGGTAAGCAGGATTAAGGAAAGTAGCGATATTATAAAAGATCTTACCAGAATCAGAAAGTTTAATATTGATCAGATATGTGCTTTCGGTAGAAAAGCCAGTAAATCCGAAGAGGAATTCCAGGAAGTTTTCGAAGAAACAAAAGTTGATCCAAATGTTTTTATAGATACTTTGCGAAAAATTAAGAATGCCAGAAGGAAAATTCGTCGCGTTGAATTGGAAACAAAGATGACCGCTGATGAAATGATATTTCTCTATGATGAAATTGAACGTGGCGAAAAGATGAAAGATTCTGCAAAGAATGATATGATTGAAGCAAATGTCAGACTAGTCATCAGTATTGCAAAGAAATTCAATAACCGAGGATTAGATTTTCTTGATTTAATTCAGGAAGGTAACACAGGCTTGATGAAGGCTGTGGATAAATACGATTATAAAAAAGGTTTTAAGTTTAGTACTTATGCAACCTGGTGGATCAGACAGGCAATCAGCAGAGCAATAGGAGATCAGGCACGAACTATAAGAGTTCCTGCCCACGTAGTTGAGTTCATCAATAAGATTAACAGGGTTAGCCGTAAGCTTGTACAGAAATTGGGAAGAGACCCCTATCCTGAGGAAATTGCTGAAAGCATGGATATACCGGTAGAAAAGGTGAAAAATATTCTTTCTATCTCCAAAGAACCGGTTTCATTGGACAGACCGATTGGTAATGATGCTGATGATAGTATTTTGGGGGATTTTATTGAAGATAAGACAACGATATCTCCTGAAAGAATGGCTGAACGAACTCTTCTAAAAAAAGAACTTGAGGAAGTGTTGACAACTTTGACTACCAGAGAGGAACGGGTAATCCGACTTCGTTTTGGTATAGATGATGGATATCACAGAACACTTGAAGAAGTTGGACATATTTTCAGTGTAACCAGAGAACGAATTCGTCAGATTGAAGACAAAGCATTGAGAAAATTGAGACATCCTACTCGTAGTGCAATATTAAAGAAATTTATAGACAATTTTAATTTAAAATAATTTGACAAAAAAAATGCTATTTTTTTTATGTCACAACTTTTTGACATGATTGTCTTTTATCTCAAAGGGCCTATAGCTCAGTTGGTAGAGCTTCCGGCTCATAACCGGATGGTCAGAGGTTCGACTCCTCTTGGGCCCACCAATATTGAACCGCTGAAAAGCGGTTTTTTTTATTTTAAAACTTATGAAGTTAACAAAAATATGGTAAACATTCTTACATCATAACAACCTCTCATTTTTTTGAATCTTATGATATCAGGAAAACACAGAATCAAAACTAAACTTAGATAGTCTATTAATGAAAGAAAAAACAGTTTGCATAATTTGCTCTGAATATCTTTTTGGTTTTCAATAAGAGTAAGCAGAGGGTGTCATGATTAATAAACCAAATTTTATCCAGTTATTGAATGAGAAGATTATCGTTTTTGATGGAGCAATGGGGACTTCTATCCAAAATTGTCACTTAAATAGCGACGATTTCCAGGGTAAAGATGGATGCAACGAATGGTTAGTGATCTCAAAACCCGAAACTATCCGAAGTATTCATGAGAGTTTCTTGAAGGCAGGTGCTTC
>JAQVBK010000140.1 GCA_028690365.1 Candidatus Cloacimonadota bacterium | reverse complement strand
GTAAGCCTCCTTTTTAGGTTAAATTTATTCCAACACGAAAAATCAACGAATTATCATTTCTTAATCAAGAATAAAGGCAGAATCAGGATTTACAGGATTTCAGGATGAACAGGATAAGAAAATAAAAAGACCCAAAGTCAAAGACCCTGGAAACACTCAATAAGTCAATTTTTAAACCCAGCTTATGATAAGTTTAAAGATTAACTCTAAGTGTTCATCCATATCTGCCAGTTTAGGAGAGTTGAAACCGCATTTAAGCTAATACTTATTGCTGCAGCTATTTTTTCAATCCCAAAACCATTCCGAATAAACATTTGACACATAAGTGGTTCACACTTTTTTTGCTGTAAAATAAAATAAAGGAAGCGACATGAGAATAATTCCACAATTAATGACTTTCTCAATATTCTTTTCCCCTAGCAAAAAAGAGATAGTATGAGCAACAAACAAGTAGTTTCGCGAAAACGTGTTTCTGATCATGGTGAAGTCTACACTTCTGAAAGAGAAGTCAATGCCATGCTGGATCTGGTAAAACAGGAAACCGAAAGAATTGACTCCAGATTTCTTGAACCCGCCTGTGGAAATGGTAATTTCCTCATTGAGATTTTGAGAAGAAAAATTGAAGTTGTTACCCAAAATTATGCCAAAAACCAAATAGAGTTCGAACGTTATGCTGTTCTGGCAGTATCTTCTATTTACGGAATTGATATACTGCAGGATAATGTGGAAGCATGCCGGAAAAGACTCTTCGATTTGTTTGAGTCCATATACAAAAGCCTGTTTAAATCTTCTTTTAAAACAGAATGCCTGAACAGTGTAAAATATCTGTTAGAACACAATATCATCTGTGGAGACGCATTAACTTTGCAAACTGTTGGAGCTGATCCCAAACCGATAATATTCTCAGAATGGTCTCCCGTTAATGGAAACATGATGAAAAGAAGAGATTTTTCTTACGGAGAAATGATGGATTATGCAGAATTGGGACCACTAATGGAATCTGTATTGGATGCTGAGGGTTTTTTACCTGAACCGGTGAAGGATTACCCTCTGGTTCATTTCCTGAGGTTAAGCGATGATTACCAATAATTACAACCCTGATGTATTGACCTGCCTTGCCAATCTGAGTAATGACGAGGTTTTTACCCCGCCCAAACTGGTTAATGAAATACTGGATTTACTACCTCAGGAATTGTTTCGAAAAAAAGAAACCACCTTCCTCGATCCGGTTTGTAAAAGCGGCGTATTCCTGAGAGAAATTGCCAAACGCCTGATAGAAGGATTAAAAGATGAGACACCAGATTTGCAGGAAAGACTCAACCATATTTACACCAAACAGCTATACGGTATTGCCATAACCGAACTAACAGCTTTACTCTCCAGACGCTCTGTTTATTGTTCTAAAAAAGCAGACGGTAAATACTCAATTTGTGAAAGGTTCAAAAATGAACAGGGCAACATTCGCTTTAGCCGGATTGAACACAGCTGGACTTCGACAGACTCAGCCAGCGGTAAATGCATCTATTGCGGAGCAAGCCGGGAAGTTTATGACCGTGAAGATGCTCTGGAAACTCATGCTTACCAATTTATACACACTCAAAAACCAGAGGAGTTATTTAATATGAGATTTGATGTAATTGTCGGGAATCCACCGTATCATTTGAATGATGGAGGGTTTGGGCGAAGTGCAAAGCCTCTTTATCATAAATTTATTCAGCAAGCAAAGAAATTAAATCCCCAATATCTAACAATGATTATACCTGATAGATGGTTTGCTGGGGGAAAAGGATTGAATGAATTCAGAGATGAAATGCTTAATGACAAAAGATTTAGAAAAATGGTTGATTATACTTCTGCATCAGATGCATTTCCTGGAGCTGATGTACCAGGGGGAGTATGTTACTTTCTTTGGGATAAAACATACAACGGAAAGACTGAAATTCAAATAAGAAATGGGAATCAAGTTGATATTTCGAAAAGATTTTTAAACGAATTCGATACATTTATTCGCTATTCAGTCGCTACCGATGTAATAAAGAAAGTAAAAAGCTTTACGAAATCTTTTATGGATGAAGAAGTTTCCAGTAGGAAGCCTTTTGGTCTTGCAACAAACGAAAGACCGAAATCGAAAGGAGATTTGAAATTAAAATATTATGGTGGATATGGGTGTTATCCAAGAAACTTGATAACAGTTGGAAATGATTTAATATCAAAATGGAAAGTAATTACTTCGAAAACGTCTTATGACCATGCTGGACAGCCCGACAAAGAAGGCAAAAGAAGAGTTTTTTCAACATTGGAAATTTTACAACCAAATGAAATTTGTACGGAAACATATATCGTTTGTGGTTCATTTAAAACAGAAGCCGAATGTGTTAATCTTCTTGGCTACTTGAAAACAAAATTTACAAGATTCCTTGTTTCACAGCTATCCTTCTCTCAAGATATAACTAAAGAAAGATTTTCTTTCGTCCCAATGCAAGACTTCTCTGAACCTTGGACAGATGAAAAACTGTATAAAAAATATGGTTTAACAGAAGAAGAAATTGCTTTCATAGAAAGCATGATCCGTCCTATGGAGTTAACCACCTCCGAAGAGACTGTAAACGAGAGTGAAGATGAATAGTATGCAGCTAAAAGAACTACTCGACGAGCTTGTCAAACAACCTCATGAAAGCGAATGGGTTGAGTTTAGGTTGGTATCCATCAATCACAAGACCGGAGTCCCTCGTTTACAGGGACTTCGGACGAAAGGAAAGAATATCGGAAGTCCTCCCGTCCGGCAGCTGCCGGATCGGGATGAGGAACTCCTTTAATGGAGCAAGAAGGAAAAATGTATGAGATGCAGTAAAGATGAATTTATCGAAGGTTTTGTTTTTCATGTTTATAATCGTGCGGTTGCAAACACTGAGTTATTTTTTGATGATGATGATTATATCTATTATCTGAAAAAACTAAAAAAGAATTTATCTGAAAATAACGATGATGATTATATCTATTATCTGAAAAAACTAAAAAAGAATTTATCTGAAAATAACTTTGAGATTTATGCTTATTGCTTAATGCCAAACCATTTTCATTTTTGTATTAAACAAAAAACCGATTTACATATCTGGAAATTATTTAATAAGGTAAATACATCCTATTCAATGTATTATAATAACAAGTATAAAAGAACCGGTAAGCTTTTTGCCGGAAAACTTCAACACAAACAATTACATTCTGATAAATATCTGATAGCATTGTGCCAATATATTCATTACAATCCAGTAAAAGCAGGTCTGGTGAATACTCTATCAGAATGGGAGTTTTCTAACTATCCGGAATATATCAAGATTAGAAAAGATATTCTTTTCTCAAAGCAGTTGGTCGATGATTATCCGGATGTTTTTGAAAACTATGAAATAACTATAAAAGATTATGAGAGTTATCTTACTAAAAAAGAGTTCGAAGAAATACTCATTTAACAATTGAAAACAAGACCGGAGTCCCTCAACCGGCATCTGGCTTTCGCCGGTTAGGGACTTCGGGCGAAAGGAAAGAATGTCGGAAGTCCCTACTCCGTGAGGAACTCCCGTCAACCAGAGACCAGAGTTCCTCAACCGGCATCTGGCTTTCGCCGGTTAGGGACTTCGGGCGAAAGGAAAGAATGTCGGAAGTCCCTGCTTCACGAGGAACTCCCGTCAACCAGAGACCGGAGTCCCTCGCTTGCAGGGACTTCGGGCAAGCTGAGGGTTTTTATAGGAGTGAAGATGACTAAAAAAGAATCCATGCAAATTTTTGAAGACAAAAAAGTCCGCACAGTTTGGGATGCAGAACAAGAAAAATGGTACATCTCCATAGTAGATGTTGTAGCGGTTCTCACAGACAGCCCAAAACCCAATAATTATTGGAAAGTACTGAAGCACCGACTATCTAAAGAAGGAAGTCAGTTGGTTACAAATTGTAACCAACTGAAAATGCCCTCATCAGACGGTAAATATTATAAAACCGATGTCGGAGATATTGAACAGATATTTAGGCTGATACAGTCAATTCCCTCACCAAAAGCTGAACCGTTTAAATTATGGCTTGCTGAAATTGCCAAAGAGCGTATAGACGAAATGCAGGATCCAGAACTTACCATAAACCGAGCATTGCATGATTACAAAAGACTGGGGTATTCTGATAACTGGAATCAAACACTGAGAGAGCGATTTAAAATTGAAGATCGCAATTATTCTATTGCATCGAGAATAATAAAAGAAGCTTTGGAAGATGGAGTAATAAAAGAGGATGATCCAAACAATAAATCCAAAAAATATGCAAGCTACATTCCCTTCTGGGCATAAAATCTTATGTGATGGTCATGTGATTATAAAGGTCATCTCTGAAGCTAACATGCTTAAATTGTTTAACTTCTCATGTGATGGTTATGTGATAAACTATATAGAAAAGGTTAAAACTTATGTTTAAAAAAGATTTCTTTCCACCTCGACCGGCAACTAACCCAACCATCTATGCTTACGAATTAGTTGATGTTCTAACCCATAAAGGTTGGTTGAGAATTGGTTTTACTGACCGTGATGCTCAAACCCGTATCAAAGAGCAATTAAGTACAGCAGCAATTCAATACGAAATTGTTTTTGCAGAATCAGCAATGAAGCGGGACGGTAGTTCTTTTACAGACCACGATGTTCACCGTATTTTACGGAAAAGGGGAATTCAAAACCCGGAGGGTGAATGGTTTGTCTGTTCTCTAAACGATTTGCGACATGCTATCCATGAGATTAAAACAGGTGAACGTACCGAAGGAAATCGGGTGCTAACCTTCAAGATGCGACCTGAGCAAGAAGAAGCGGTATACAAGACAATGGCTTACTTTAGAAGTTTCCAAAAAGAGAATCATAGTAAAACACCACATTTTTTATGGAATGCTAAAATGCGTTTCGGTAAGACTTTTGCCAGTTATCAATTAGCTAAAAGAATGGAATGGAAAAAAGTGCTGGTATTAACCTTTAAGCCTGCTGTTGAAGATGCCTGGAAAGAAGATTTATTAACACATATCGATTTTAAAGGATGGCAGTTTATTTCTAAAAACGAAGAACTTAGTGAGAATGATATCTCAATGGTGGTTGAGCGCAGTCGAAACCAGCCTTTAGTCTGTTTTGGCTCATTTCAGGATTACTTAGGCAGAAATACAAAAACAGGTGGAATAAAGACAAAAAATGAGTGGGTTCACACTATCAATTGGGATGCCGTGATATTTGATGAATATCATTTTGGAGCTTGGCGGGAAAACGCTAAAGATTTATTCGGAAAAGATACTGAAGCAGAGAAGGAAATTGAGGATTTTCGAAAAATTGAAAAAGATGGTTTCGCCGAAGAAGACAAAGTCGAGCATCTGGAAGAAATTCTACCTATCACCTCTGATCATTACTTATATTTATCAGGAACTCCCTTCAGGGCAATTAATTCCGGCGAATTCATTGAAGAGCAGATTTTCAATTGGACATATTCTGACGAGCAAAGAGCCAAAGAAAATTGGGGTTCAGACTCATCACAGGATCAGAGTAATAATCCTTATGCTTCATTACCCCGAATGGTTATGCTTACCTATCAATTACCTGAATCCATTACCCACATCGCAATGCAGGGAGAATATGACGGATTTGATTTGAACATTTTTTTCAAAGCTGATGGTGAAGGACATAAAGCATTTTTTAAATACGAAGATGAAGTTCAGAAATGGCTGGATCTGATCCGAGGCGCATTGACTGAAACTACCATTGATAATCTTAAAATGGGCGCTAAAAAACCACCATTCCCCTTTTCACACGCGCCGTTGCTCAGAGTTTTGAATCATACTTTCTGGTTTTTACCTTCAGTTGCAGCTTGTTATGCTATGGCTAACCTATTGAAGCAACGTCAGAATAAATTCTATCATGATTATACAGTTGTGGTAGCTGCAGGGACACAAGCGGGAATTGGTCTTCATGCTTTACAGCCGGTATTGAGTGCAATGACCGATAATCCTTTGGAATCAAAAACTATAACCTTATCCTGCGGAAAACTAACAACAGGCGTATCCGTAAAACCGTGGACGGGAATTTTTATGCTGAGAAATTCATCAAGTCCTGAAACCTATTTCCAATCAGCTTTTCGCGTACAAACTCCCTGGGTAATTAAAAATCCTGACAGTAAATCACCCAATAAAGAAGAGATACTAAAAAAAGAATGCTATGTATTTGATTTTGCACCTAATCGGGCATTAAGGCAAATTGCTGATTATGCCTGTCGATTGAATATAAATGAGTCTAATCCTGAAAAGAATGTGGAGGATTTTATTAACTTTCTCCCGGTGCTGGCTTATGATGGCAGCTCAATGAAACAGATTGACGCAGCCGGAATTCTGGATATAGCCATGAGCGGAACAACTGCAACGCTTCTGGCCAGACGTTGGGAAAGCGCACTTCTTGTGAATGTAGACAATAATACACTTGCCCGGTTAATGGCAAACGAAGAAGCGATGAAAGCATTGATGAACATAGAAGGTTTCAGAAGTCTCAACCAGGACATCGAAACTATTATCAACAAATCTGAAGCTGTCAAAAAAGCCAGAAAAGAAGCGAATTACAGGGGAATGACAAAAGCTGAGAAAAGAGCTTTAACTGATGAAGAAAAACAGTATAAAAGTCTTCGCAAACAAATTCAGGAAAAATTAATAAAATTTGCTACAAGAATACCCGTCTTTATGTATCTGACCGATTATCGGGAAAGAAGTTTGAAAGATGTTATTACCAGGCTTGAACCTGCGCTTTTCAAAAGAGTGACCGGACTGTGGGTGAGAGATTTCGAATTGTTAGTCAGTCTAGGTGTTTTTAATAGTTCTCTTATGAATGATGCAGTATATAAGTTCAAACGCTATGAGGATGCAAGTCTGGAATATTCTGGTGTTGACAGACACAGAGGTGAGAATATCGGATTATATGACACTGTACTTACTCCCGAGGATTATCAGATACTAACTAATGAGAGTAATTGATGCAGTATGTGAAAGACCGGAGTCCCTCGTTTACAGGGACTTTGGACGAGTGAGATAATGCCGGAAGTCCTCCCGTCCGGCAGCTGCCGGATCGGAATGAGGAACTTCAGTCAATCAGACAAAACAAAAAATGGGATCAACTCTCGTCAATCCCATACCCATAATCATTTATCAACAATCTATTTCTTGCTTTTAAATATTTTCTTAACAAACTCCTTGAATTTGTTCATTCTTCTTTTTCTGATTAGTCTGTTCTTTTTTCTGATTTCTTCATATAGTTCTGTATCCAGTTCATCAATTCTTTTAACTACGAGATCAACATTTTCTCTCTTTTCCAACAGAACTGCAAACTCCTGGTATTCTTTAGAGTCGAAGATTAACTCAGCAAAAGGTGCCAGAAAATACATAGCCTGACTACCAATAAAACTGAGCGGTTTCAGTGATTCAATGAACATTATCGCCGCTGCAGCCATTTTTCTTTCTACAATAAAACGCGAAATTTTATCTATCAGTTCAGTTGTCCTTTCAGGTGAAATTTCTGTAATTATTTCCATTGTCATCCTTTAGAAAAGTCCGGTAATATTTCCATTTTCATCAACATCTATCAGTTCAGCAGAAGGTTTTTTGGGCAAACCGGGCATCCGTAGAATATCCCCCGTTATTGGGATAATAAAACCTGCCCCGCTGGCAATCAAAATTGATCTGACTGTAACTAGAAAGTCCTTAGGTCTACCTATAAGTTTGGGGTTATCAGAAAGAGATTTCTGCGTTTTTGCAATACATACCGGCAAATTATCGTAGCCCAATTTTTCAATTAATGACAGATCGACTTTGGCATCAGCAGTAAAATCTATCTTTTCAGCTCCGTAAATTTCCTTGGCAATTGTATAGATTTTGTGTTCAACTGAAGAGTTCCAATCATACAGTTTACGAGAAGTACATGCTTCCTGTTTGAGCATTTCATCTACCTTTTCGGCGAGTTCTAAACCACCGTTACCACCTTTGCCCCAGAAATCAACTATAGCAGATTCAAATCCTCTGGATTTGGCAAAATCTTTTACTATCTGCAGCTCTTCTTCCGTATCAGATGAAAATCTGTTGATGGAGACTACCGATCTCATTCCGAATTTTCTAATACTCTCCAGATGTCTGTCCAGATTTTGTAAGCCTTTCGTAACTGCTTTGGGATTAGGGATAGACAGATCCCTTATCTTAGCTCCACCATGCATTTTTAATGCTCTCACGGTTGCAACCAGCACTACCGCAGAAGTGCAGAAATTTCCGTACGGGCATACTATATCAAAAAACTTCTCTGCTCCCAGATCAAATCCAAAACCAGCTTCCGTAACAACATAATCGGATAAGTGTAATGCTGTTTTAGTAGCGATTATACTGTTCGCGCCCTGAGCAATATTAGCAAATGGACCACCATGCACAAAAGCCGGAGTATTCTCTATTGTTTGAACTAAGTTCGGTTTGAGAGCATCCTTTAAAAGAGCTGCTATTGCACCGTGAAATCCCATGTCTCTGACCTTTACCTGTTCACCCTTGTAAGTAAATCCTACTGTAATATTGCCAATCTTCTCTTTGAGTTCCACCAGATTATTTG
>JAQVBK010000139.1 GCA_028690365.1 Candidatus Cloacimonadota bacterium | reverse complement strand
CTTACTGGCAAGACAAGACTATCTATCACAGTTAAATTTATCACCCCGGAAACTTTGTTCAGATAAGAATCCTGCACTTCACAAACTATGGAGTACTTGCCGAAATCCAGAGGAGCCACCCAGGAAACAGAATCGCTTGTTCCGATAACATTTCCTGCTGAAGGTAGCCAACCGAAAGAAAGTTTATCATTTTCGGGATCTTCTGCATCACAAAACAGATTTATCAGTCCGCCCGGCTGAGTAAAGAGAGTATCTGCACTAATTGATTTTATTACTGGCGGATTATTCACTACCTGCGGCTGAGAAACCGGACTGCCCGAACAGTTTATCAAAACTATCAGAACAAAAAGAGAAATGAATGCCTTCATAATTGTATCCTATTTTATCAGAATGATTTTTTTTGTAATTGTCTTATGATTATCACTAATTTTTAAGAGAAATATCCCTGTATTCAAGTTCTGCATATCTAACCGAATTTTCCCTGATTTCTCTTCGATTCCTTTAATACTTTTTTTCTTTACCATTTGTCCTTTCAAGTTGAACAATTCTAACTCAATATTGGAATTAGAAAGATTAGAAAGATCTATTGAAAGCGTCTCATTCCTCGAAGAATTCCCGATTCTGAATGGATTGGGATAAATAGTTTTAACGATGAAACCACCTGGGTTGCTCAGAATATTCTCTTTGATATATTTTTTTATTCTTAAGTCGATTTCTCCTTCTCCCAATGAGTTATAGATTTCCTGAAAATTTTCATAGAGATAGTGGTTCTGCGGTTGAACTGCAAAAGTCGAATTACTGTGTTGTTTATTCCAGTTGATGTTTAATGCCAGCACATCTGATATTTCCACTACTCCGTTTCCATTGCAATCGGCAAGAGCAGCTTCCGGAATACTCCAACCGTTAGGGTAGCTGTTTGCTGACCACAAATAACCCTGATGCAGTCTGGAAGTCCCTGAATATCCCCAATATGTACCGATGGCAACGATGTCTCTCTCATCTACAACTCCATCAAAATTCGTGTCACCCGGCCAGATCTCAAAATTGTTATTATTGCTGAGTTTTTCCAAAGGTATGTTTATTAGCCTGTTGGAGTTACTCAGATTGATACCCGTTATTTCATAATTATGATATCCATCTTTTGCAGCAATCAGATTGTAATTGCCATTCATCAACTGCAAGAAGTAAAATCCTGTAGAATCAGAAATAGTACTGTAGTAATTCCCAGCTGATGAAACAATTACATTTACATCCGCAACCGGAACAGCAATATTTCCATTTTCATAGACAAATCCACTAAGGGAAGAATTCAGAGCAATCGGTATCATGCTTACTGTAATATTAACCGGCTCATCCTGCACATTAAGGCTGTCGATAATGAAATCCTGATAATTTTCTTTATGGAAAACTAATCCGGCAACACCGCTAAAACTCTCAGTGCAGAAATTTCCCAGTGTATCAGAGTAGGCAATATACAGCAAGCTGTCCACAGTTACCGTTATTCTTACCCCGGGAATCCCCGTTCCTGAGACAAGATCACTTGCTGTTCCGCAGATATAAGCTTCACTGAATAGACTCATTGCATAAATCAATATCAATATAATTAGAAGTCTCCTCATTTCAACTCCCGTGATTCAAACCGAATCATTTTAAATAGACCATTTTTTTGACAGACTTTCTTTTATCGACTTCAAGAGAAAACAGGTAAACACCTCTGGCAACCTTGTCACCCTGATCATTCGTTCCATTCCACAATATTTTCTTGTGTCCCTGTTCCAGATATTTTGTTTTGTAACTCTTTACTAATTGACCCTTGATGTTATAAATCCTCAGAAAAACATCCGTTGCAATATCAGAAAATGAGAGATAAAATGTAATGATTGTGTAATCTCTGAAAGGATTGGGATAGTTCCCAAATAGCTGAGTCACTGCTTCATTATCATCAGGAACATCTTCCTCCTGGATATTTGTAAACGCACCCAAATTGTATCTTTTTCCAAGAGGTTCAAATCCGAGAAAGCCGTTCATGATATAAGCTGTTCCGGGAATACTGTATTCTGCCGGAGAACCTTTTTCTATTGCCGGAGAATTCGTGTTTAATCCCAGATTACCCGTTTCTGGTGATATAAACTTCGGGTTTTCATTGATGTTGTAATAATATGTTCCATTAATGAATGAACCTAAATCAACTCCGAATGAGGCTTCTCCACCCTGAACAAGATTATAGAAGAAATCAACCTTCGTCTCCAATCCGGAGAGAAAAACTGAGGGACCATAATCAGCTCTGTTATTCCACAAAATATTATTAACAAAAGTAGCTGCCAAACTATCACCGGCGAAAGCTCCTCCGGAAAGAGCAGCATTATTCCAGAAAGTATTGGCGATAATCAAAAATCTTTCGTTTTCTATGTTTGAATTAGTGACGCTGTTGTTCAGATATAATCCGCCACCTTTACCATCTGAATTTCTTTTGCTCCCCCCAGGAGAGATATTGGAAGTTATGACGTTGTTGGTAATATCCGAAACTCCTCCGTATCCACTGATACCTCCACCGTTTACTGTAGCAACATTGTTGGAAATATTGGAATTCCTCAGTGAAAAATCATAAGGGTTGTAATAGAAAATTCCACCGCCTGAACCAACAGAAGCGTTGAATTTCACATTACAGCTGTCTATCTTTCCATGAAACGTTTCCAGATATAAACCTCCGCCTGAGTTGTCGGCTGCATTGGAGTTTATATTGGAAGACAAGATGTTAATAGCAGTATTTTGATTACCTTTTGCATAAATCCCGCCACCGTGATTCTTTGATACATTTGACTGGATTTCGGAATCAATTATGTCAATGTTTGTTGTGGCAAAATCTAGGAATATTCCACCGCCATTACCATATCTTTTTCCGTTATCCGCAGTATTTAATTCAATTTTGGAGTTGCTGATTAAAAGATTGGGAACTGAAGGTGTAACATGGATTCCGCCACCTTCACCCTTACAGGCATTCAGTCTGATTTCGGAGTCGATTATTTGTAAATCATGGACATTGCTCACAAACACTCCACCCCCACCTTCTCCCATATCGTTGGTGATGTTTTGCAGAATTTCACCATCCTGAATCTTGAAATTTGTCGCCCTGATTATATATATTCCTCCCCCCGAACGATAAGCGAGATTATTCTTTATTGAGTTTCCGGTGAGATTATAATTACAATCGGTAAACACAATTCCACCGCCATATCCGTAAGCATAATTCCCTGATATTTCGTTATCGGTTAGAATCGGATTACTCCTCTGAATAAATATTCCTCCGCCATACAAAGCATAGTTATGAGTATCTTTCAGAAAATTGGCAAAAATTCTGTTGTTGGTAAGAGTGGGAGAACTGTTGTAAATATAAACTCCTCCCCCATATCCACCCAGTAAAGTGTTGTTTTTTATTGTGCTGTTATTAATTTCCAGATTATTGTAATTATTAATATAGATGCTGCCATCATAGAATGAACTTCTATTCTCACGATTATCCGAATCTCTGTACCTGATTTTTTTGACTCTCTTTACGATGCAGTTCTTTATTATTGAAGAATAACCGTTGTCATTATTGAATTTTATTCCGCCCCAGCCACCTAAACCTGAAAACTCGTAGTAGCTGTTCTTTACGTAAGTTGTATCGTTAATTGTCAGAACAATACCGGCAGAATCGCGCATTGCTGCATACCCACTTCTATAGTCAGTTCCATCTAAGATAAGCGAGCTTCCTTCAACATAAATGGAGTGATTTCCCATAAAGTTCACTATTGCCGGTGCTTTGACAATCAGCTCTCCCCCATTGGTTATGTAAATATCACCGTATAAATTTATTTTATCAGCTTCCCAGGTAACAGTTCTGTTGCTGATTTCTACAGATGAGAAGTGATTAATCACAATTCCACCCTGACTCTGATACTCACAAGCTCCAATATCAATATGTGAACCTACGATTCTGCTTTTATTATTGAAGTCTTTATCTGGCAGACTGAAACCCGGATTGATTCCTTTATCAATATTGGGAGAAACATATCTGATTCCCGGAGGAGTTGCAATCGGGTCATCTCCAGATAGATTCTCCCATAACGGATTGTCATCAATACAGTTAATAAGGTTAACTAGTTCATTGGGCACAACATAATTTCCGTACGAAACTTTCTTCTCACCATCTCTCTGAATGTTGCAGTTATAAATCAACAAATCTGTATATCCTTCATATTCAATTTGAGAAACATTCCCCAGATTGGTGGAGACATTAGCCCAGAAAATTGAATTGTATATTTTGACCGGAGAAAAAACCGAGCGAGAACTGAGAAAAATAGCCGATCCCTGATCAGTAGCAACGTTACCGGTAAAAGTATTGTTGGCAAAATCCGTATTCCCATAAATATAGGCTGCTCCACCATCTCCATAGGGGTAATCTTTGTCGTAAAAAGTCTGACAAGCTGTAAAAAAATTATTAACAACTTTTGATGAACCTCCGAGAAAAACTGCTCCACCATTTGAGGCAGCACAGCTCTGAAAACTATTTGCATTCAGATAGATGCTCCCCGTACTGCAAATAGCTCCACCGTTTCCGCCATTACGACTATATGACGATGTATTACAATTTATAAAATTATTGTACTCAATATTCAAACTTCCCGAGGATTGATAAATTGCTCCGCCATTATAGCCTGTATCCACAGAACAATTCGTGAACACTGAATTGTTAATTGTTCCGTTGAGATAACCGCTGATCGCTCCCCCGTTTCGATTGAAAGATTTCATCCCCTCGATATACAAATAGGATATGTTGACATTTTCCGGTGAAAAAATACTGAAATCAATATGAAATCCACCACCATAAGGCGCACCATCGTAATCATCAACAGGCACATAGACAATTCTGATATTGTCATCTTTTGTCCCGACAATGTTCAAATGAGAACAGGTGATTGTATAATTTCCCAGAAATCCCACCAACACTCCGGCTTCGATGGTCAGACTGTAGTAGCTGCGGTCTTCTGTAATGGCAATGGGAGAATCATCCAGTGTCCAGGTTTCACAGGTTAGTTTCAGGCAGAACAGCAGAACGAGAAATGTAGCGACTTTTTTACTGAACATCATTTGGCTCCGGAATTTTTCAGGAAAGTTCTGTTAAATTGATTCTTCCACAATCTTGATTTCATCTTCATTCAAACCATATAATGCGTATACTAATTGGTCGATTGCTTTTTCAATTTTAGAAATTGATGTTACAACAGATTTATGATTTTTAGATTGCTCCTCAAAGTATTCAATCCATTCTGATTCCTCTGATAGAGTAAATGTAACTTTTTGTTTGGCTAATTCCTTCTTAAACTCGTTGAACTCTAATTCAAACCAGTTTTCCAGTTTTTTTGATTGCTTTATTGCAGAATAGTTACTGAATAGAAGTTTGCTAAATTTCATCTGAAGCTTTTGTTTTTCAACAGTTTTTGATATTATCTGAGTCGTAAGCAGTGTTAACTGGTTTTTATGTTCTTCGGAAACAATAGGTATCGGGATTTGTTCAAAATATTGTGGTTTTACCTCAATGTAACCACCGTTTCTCACAACACAAATGTTTGTAAGAAAATACCAAACCAATTTTGAATTTAAAATAGCAATCAGAAACTTATCATTTGTTGGTAGAATTACGGCTGGAGCATTTATGTATGCACCTGTTTCATCAAAAGCAAACTTGTTTGAGTTTTGCAGGTTTGGAAAAACAATCTTGGGTTTTTCAAACATATTGTAATAGGCACAATTCCTTAACTCCCAATAAAAATCCCCTTTGTCGTATCTGTTCTTAGCTCTTTCCTCAAAAGGCAATATTTGATTTATTAGATGTGGATATTCCTTTTTTAATTTCTCAATAGCTTCTAATTCTGAAATTTCATCACCATAAGTTTTTTTAGTCCATTTGCTTTCAAATAAAATAAGTTGCTGGACACTTTCCGGAAAAATCCATTTTTCAAGTTCTTTACCTTCGTAAATTGGCTTGATATGCTCACTAATCTCATAAGATTTTGGAATAATGAAGGCTTCATTTAAACCAGTTAATAAACCTCTAAATGATTTCCCATAAACATCCTTAATCGTCTTATTTTGTTTTAATTTCTCAATAAGCTTAACTGAGCTATTGCTTTTAAAGCTCCAGTTATTCTTATCTAACGAGATTTGACTAACTGAAACAGCTTCGTGGAAATCAATATCAATAACAGGTGATTGGCTTGACTTTGGGATTTTTATGTACTCAAATGATTGGTCGTTTATTCTTTTGTTCTTTGCAATTATAATTACAGGATAAGTTGTAGCTCCTTCAAAAATCTGGACTTCTGTAAAATCAACATATTTTAAAAATTGCACCTCATTTTGCAAATACTCCCTCACAGAAACTCCTGCAGTTGTTTTATCAAAGGTATTAGAAATGAAACCGAACAAACCATTAGGTATTAGAAGATTAAATGATTGTTCATAGAAGTAAGAGAACAAATCACCCATTGGATTAAAGACAGAATAGTTTTTTACTAAATAGTCTCTGAAAAAGCCTAAAAGTTCTGCTCTTACATAAGGTGGATTTCCAATCACCACATCAAAACCGCCTTTGTATTCAGTGCGAAATGCCTGATCAATTGTACATAGGAATTCTTTCTTTAGTTCTTCTATTCTTTCGATTTCTGGAAGCTCGTGTTTTTTACGATTATTTCGTATATACTCTATTGCGTTTGCGAGATATTCTTCATCTTTTATTTCGGATTTGCCGAATTTCTGCGTCCATACCTGCTTTTGCATATTTCCCCGGATACTCGGATTCCGCGACGTATCCGACAAGGGGGCATGCCCCCTTGTTGCTGGTGCTTCCGTACCTACAGTTGCTGCTACATGCCCCCTTGTTGCTGGTGCTACCGTGGCTACAGTCGTTGCTACATGCCCCCTTGTTGCTGGTGCTTCCGTACCTACAGTTGCTGCTACATGCCCCCTTGTTGCTGGTGCTTCCGTACCTACAGTTGCTGCTACATGCCCCCTTGTTGCAGGTGCTGCCGTGGCTACGGTTGCTTCTGCATCCTCCACCGTACTGGCAGTATATCCCCGCTTACGATTTCTTACCTTCGCACTTACCGATTTTATTTTCCCGACTATCTTAGACAACTCCTCTTCTTCGCATACCAGTAGAATATGCATGTGGTCGGCACAGATATTATATTCCAGAACATTCAACTTATCAGCTATCACAATATCTCTTACAGTTTCGCTGATTATAATCGCATCTTCAATGTCGAAATATTCAGGTTCACCAACAACAACATGATTATCAAACATACGTTGTGAGTATCTTGAATTATGTGTTGCTGTAGTAACATGCCATGCTCTTTTTCCCTTTTCTTCAAAGACTGAGGGAAACTCTTTGTACCAATTAAATGCTTTTTCTCCGGCAACTTCAGGATCATCTATTAAGGAGTTTCCACATTTGATATTGTTGCTGAGTGTTTTAAGTTTTCGTCCTTTTTGTGCAGTTTTCAACCAAAGTGATAGTTTAGCGATCTCTACTGATTCTTCATTGATATCAACGCCAAACAAATTCTTCTCCAAAATATCAGTGGTTATGTCCGAGAAATGAATTTCATCTCCCCAAAGCTGAGCTCGTAAATCGTCAATTTTCCCGTGTTCTGTAATTAGGAAATCTAACGCTTGATTTAAAAAGGCTCCTGATCCGCATGCAGGATCGAGTATTGTAACATTGATCAGCCAGTCCCTATATTCCGTGAGTTTGTTATCAAGAGTTGCCAGAGTATTTTTGTTTCTTTTTTTAGTTTGTGATGCAAATTCTTCATCCACTATATTCAGTTCGTTACGTTTATCAGTACAAAGTTTCCCTATAGTGTTTTCTACAATGTATTTCGTGATGTATTTTGGAGTATAAAAAATTCCGTCTTTTTTACGTTTCGTTTTCTGCGATTCTGCATTTTCTCCTTTAATTTCAGCCTGAACGTTTTCGATATCACCTAGAGAATTTTCAAAGATATGTCCCAGAATGTTTACATCAACATCAGTTTCAAAGTCATATTGACTTAACCTGGAAGTATGATCATATAGAACCATGTCGTCAATTGTAATGACATCAAGTATTTCGTCAGGAGCAAACAATCCGCCATTATATGCAAAAATCTCATATTTATTGCCTTTATAGCCAGTATGCATGTAGCCGAAATATTTCTTAAATCTTTCATAAAGTGGCACATACGCATCTAAATCTTTCAACGTATTCCATTCTTTTAATATCTCTCTTATAGAATTTGACGGTAATAACAATCTGTCTTCTGCAAAAAAAATAAACAAAAAACGATCGAGCAATTTTTGAGTCTTCTTGAAAAGCAACAATTTATCCATGTCAGGATTGTTCTTTATGAGATTTTGGTAGATTGCTTCACGAAACTTTGAGTAATCAGCATAGAGTTTTTTAGTAATATTTTCTTCTTGAGAAATTGATGACTCTTTAATTTTAAGAGGTATATCATTCAGCAGATTATCGACCGCTAAACAGAGCCACATTACTAAAAATTGTTCCTTTGCTAATTTGAACAAGTCAAACTCAATGTAATCTACGGCATGATTAATATAAAAGCG
>JAQVBK010000138.1 GCA_028690365.1 Candidatus Cloacimonadota bacterium | reverse complement strand
TTCTTGCCGATCAGAGCATTTATATCCGAAATCCGGCTGTTTTCCGGAACATAAATTCCATGAGTAACTATAAGATTGGGTCTGGCAAAATCATAGATTTTGTCTCTTTCTGCCGAGTGCATTAACGTGATAATCTCAGCTTCTCCTGATTCCACAGCATTTTTTGCATATTCCCATGTCCGCAATTCGATTTTTACAGAGAGATTCAATGCTTTAGCTAAAGCATTAATCAAATCTATATTGAATCCATCAGGCTCACCGTTTTGATTTACAAATTCATAAGGTGGATAATTATTATCACCCGTCATAATCAGGGTTGTCTTTAATACATCTGAGATTTCTGTACTTTGTTCTTCCGCATATGCAAAAAAAGTAATACAGCAAAATAAAATGAGATTTAATGTTTTTCGAGAGAAAATGTACATAAGTTCACCTTCCGGAATTCTTTTCTTTCCTCATTGTTTTAGAACTAATTCTATCCTGTCATTTATTGTTCGGCTTCCAGATTCCTTATGACTAGTTTCAGGAGACAAAGGTCCAATTCCTTTGGGGGTAAGACGTTCTTCTTCAATATCAAATTTTGTAACTAAGTAGTTTTTTACTGCTTCCGCACGTCTTTCAGACAATTTTATATTGTAATTCAATTCACCTCTATCTGAAGTGTGTCCGACCACGTAAAACTTCATTTTTGAGTATTTCTGCAATAACCTGCCTATTTTATTGAGAATATCTGCAGACTCATTGAGGATTTGATGACTATCTTCCGGAAAATTTAACTCCCTGATAACATATCTGCCTTTAAGTTTTATTATTTTCAGGATATCATCTACAGAAAAATCAAAAACCGGCAATCCTGTTTCAACTTCTACAATGAAAAGGGAATGCTGCCGCACACTCCATATTATTAATGAGACCCAGATATCTTTGTCTTTCAGTGAAATGAGAGCAGTCATTTCTTCATTACTCCGATAGAGAATTCTGCCGCTGTTCTTTTGTACTATTTGAGAGAAATATCGAACTATATCATCTTCCAGAGGTTCTTTTTGACCATCCTTGAGATAATACTTAATTTCCAGATATTTACCGGTTGCTTCAACATCTTTATCCCCGTTGAAAAAATTATAAGTATAATCTTCCATCTGATCAGACTTTCCAATATAATATCCTCTGAATCTTGGTAAAAGAGGATGATCTTTGCTGTCTCTGTAATCGTTTTGTCCAAACAGAGAAACACAACAGACTATAACTGTCAGCAATAGAATAATCTTTCGCTGATTAATAGTATTCAGAGAAGCGTTTCCAAAGTTTTTCAGCATGTTTACTGGCCTCCTCAAAAATTGGTTGAACATCAAAATTGAATTCTCTGTTTTTTAGGATAAATTTCCCGTTTACAATCACAGATTCAACACAGGCAGATGTAATTCCGAAATACAAATGTGCTGTAAAATTCTCTACTCCCATAGGAGTTGGGGATTTATAGTCAAGTATTACGAGGTCAGCCTGATAACCCTCAGAAATCTTGCCGGTTTTTATCCCGAAATATCTCCGAATTATCTCATTACCACTCTGACAAAAATTCACTGCGGCATCAAATTCAAGGTTTCTTCCCATCTCCTGATTCTTCAAATTTGCCAGTTTCATCTCATTTATCATATCGCTGCCAAGTCCATCAGTACCCAACGCCACATGCTTGATTTTTTTCAGAGAAGAAGCATATCCAACTGCATTGTTCATATTTGAAGCAGGATTATGCACAACAAAAGCATTTTTTTTGTTGATGATTTTTATATCATTATCGGTTAAATAGAGACCGTGTGCTAAAATTGCCTTCTCATTTATCAGCCCAAACTGTTGGAATCTTTTAATAATATCCTGATTATAAATAAAATGTGAGTTAGCCTGATCGAACTGATCTTCCGCAACATGAACATGAAGACCACTCTCTGTTGTCCTTATTGCTTCTCCCAAACACGCCAGATCTATATTATCTAGTGTAAAAGAAGCATGTGCCCCGACTGCACCACGTAATAAATTGTGATTATTTGTTTTTTGAATGAAATCTACATTTTCCTCTACAGCTTTATGAACTTCTTCTTTGGAATTGCGATTAGAGGTTTCATAACAAAGTATTCCTCTCAACCCAATTTCTTCAAAAATTTCGGCAATCAAATTCAGAGAACCTTTGATATATGAAGGTGAAGAGTTGTGATCGATGAGACAGGTTGTTCCCGCTCTTACTGATTCAATGATTCCTGTGAATGCACTATAGAAGAGAGATTCTTTAGTCAATGCCCGGTCAATTTTCCACCACATATTTTGAAGTATTGTAACAAAATCGGTTGTAGGTTTTATTTCGGAAGTTATTCCTCTACTCAGATTTGAATAAAGGTGAGTATGAGAACAGACAAAACCCGGCAATAACAGTTTTCCCTTCAAATCTATCACCTCTTCGTCAAGATATGGTACAATAGAATCAGCAATTTCTACTAAGCAATCATCCTTAATTCTCACATCCCTTTTCCCTGAGGATACTGAATCTCCATGATTAAGTACAAAGGCATTTCTTAGCAACATAAGAACTCCCTTCACCATTTACAGATTTCGGTTAAATCAGAATTCCTTTCATGATTATATCTTTCTCGATTTCCTTTCTTAGAAGTCAACTTTCCCTTTCGATAGTAATTGGCAAGATAAACCTATTATTAAATCGTTTTAAAGTATCAGAATTTCTACCTTTAGCTCACTTCATTATCAATTTAAACCATTGTTTATAATTATTGATATTTTCTAAATGATGAAAGAATACTCCTTTCTTATAGCAGAAACAACTGCAGCTGTTTCAGGAGTGAGTACAGTTGATTCTGGATTAATTTCTTTCTTGTTTATTCGAATTCGATACTGTTTGGAATCAGCAGATTCAATCCACATTCCGTCATTATCGCTTGCCTGAAAATCGGTTTCTGTGCTGAATACAGTGAATTTATCTTTGTAAGGTTTCCCATCATAGGGACAAAAAGTAGCACAATTACCACATTCATTACAAAGTGCATCCAGATGAACAATTTGAAAATAATTCTTCAGACCGGGATGTTCTACATGAATTGCAATATTTGCTCTGTTTGGACACACTTCTACACATTTATTGCAAACCACATTACACTGCAAACAACGTTCAGCTTCATGATGGATATCTTCGAATTCATTAAAAATATAACCTCTTTTACTCAGGATATAATCAATATCTAAGCCAGTATCAACTTCAGATTCTTTGCGGACTATTCCTTCTCTTCTTAAAATCTCTTCCGCACATTTTTTGCCATCGGCAACCGCCGTAATAATATTCGAAGGTCCGTGCAGAACATCTCCTCCAATAAAGACATTTGCTATATTTGTTTCTAATGAAGAAATATCCGTTTGGACAAGATTTACTCCGTTAATTTTTAACCAATTTTCATCAGGTTGTTCTCCAATTGCCGTTATAACCTCATCAACAATCATTTTTTTTGTTTCGCCACTTCCGGTTACTTCTTTCCGACCATTTATAGCAGTTTCAGTTAAACTCATTTTTCCCAGAACCAATTCACCTTTACTATTGAAACTAACCGGACTCAGTAATTCACAGAATTCAGCTCCTTCTTTCAGAGCATTCTCGAATTCTTCTTTATCAGCCGGCATAAACTCTCTGGTACGACGATAAACCAAATAAACATGTTTGGTATTGGGTAAACGCAATGCAGCTCTTGCCGCATCCATAGCAGAGTTTCCACCTCCAATTACAGCAATTTCACTTCCCCAGTCTGTAAACTTTTCAGACTTGTGAAATTTTCTAAGAAACTCAATTGAGTTGATTATCTCACCATCTCCGCTGATTTTCAAAGTTTTAGCTTTTGAGGTTCCTATTCCTAAAAAAATATATTTGTAATCACTGCTCTTTAACGACTCGATTGACTCCTCATCAGAATCAACCTGAATGAATTTAACACCCATTTCAAGAAGAAAGTCCAGATCAGATTTAATTATTTCAGTAGTGATACGAAATTGCGGAATAACATTCGCAACCGTTCCCCCAGGCAATTCATTATAGAAAACAGAAACATCAAATCCAGCCTTGCTGAGAAAGTATGCATTAGACAATCCTGCGGGTCCTGCTCCTACTACGGCACACTTAGTGTTACTCAATTTCTTTGTTTTAGAAAATGTTGCTTTCCCATTCTGAGCAGCCATTTTTTTTAATGCTCTGATCCTGACAGGATAATCGTAATCTATTCTGGTGCATTTAGTAATACAATTCTGTTCACAAATTTCTCCTGTAATGTTTGGCAGAGGATTATCAATTAATATTTTTTGCAATGCTGCATTGTAATCTTTTCGTAAAATATCAGATATATACTCAGGGATTTTTTGTGCAGTAGGACATCCGGAAATACAGGGAGCTTTGGCACAATCCCACAATGGTATTTTTTCCGATGTTTTCACGGAATAATGTTTTGGTTTGGGCTCTAAAACTATGTTTTGAATCAATCTGTCATATTCCCCTTTCAACTCCCTGCCGTTGAGTTTTTTAACCGACAAGGTTTTTTCTGCAATTTGTTTAATCCTCTGATATCCACCAGGCTTTAGTAGAGTAGTGGCAAAAGTAACCGGTTGAATACCCAATTTCAGAACATTTATAATATTATTGGCATCAATTCCGCCGGAAAAGGAGATTGGTAGATTCTCACCAAACATAGCTGATAATCTTTCGGCAAGTCTGATTGTCAGTGGGAACAATGGTTTACCAGACATATAAATCTCTTTTCCTGACAACACTTTTTTGCTGTTCACAGTTGCCAGCGTATTGGAAAGTTTTACTCCAAATGCAGAATTGGTTGCAGAGGCTGTTTTTAGCAATTCTTTTATCATGGATATTGCATCGTCAAATTGCAAATCATTCGTAAAAGTATTTGCACACAACTGAATGGTTTTATATCCTGAATCATCGAGAATTTTCCTGACAGTTTCATAACCTAGAAGCGTAGGATTCAATTTTACATATACCGGAAGTTGTTTCTCGGTGAGTAAGTAGTGACAAATCCGGCTAATTTCATTTGGAGGACAACCATGCATTGTAGATAGAGTAATTGAGCGAGCAATATTGGGCGAAATTCCATTCAAAATTTCTTCAAAATCTCTTTGTAGAAATCTGTCAGAATATTCAGAAGAATTCATAAAATCAGACAATTCATCTAGATATAAATTAAAAATAGGTGTGTTTTTTGCATTTTTCATGGTTTCAATGAAGTTATCAACCTTGTCTGATTGTATGCCATTCAACTCATACCCGACACTAATGTTAAAATGAAAAGCTCTTCTGTTATTAAAAAAAGTGCTATCAAGAAGATGAATTATTATCCATGCTTTGATGTATTCATCCATTGCCTGTTCAACCGAGAGTTCTGTCGACCATTCACTGTTATATGCCTCATCATTGGCATCAATACATGGTTTTTCTATCTCAAGTGAATCTTTAATTTGTACAGTTTTCAATTCAAAGAATCTGGCTCCAGTAAGGTATGCTGAAATAATATTCTGTGCCAGTTGAGTATGCGGTCCGGCAGCAGGACCAACGGGAGTAGAAATAACATCGCCAGCTATGTTCCAGGATTTTTTTTCATCTTTGAAAAATGCTGATTCAGGAATTCCCAATATTTTTCTATGGTTTGTATATTCAGCAAAAATCCATTTTAACATCTTCTTTAGGGGAATTGGTACCATCTTATCACTCATTTTATGCTCCATGTATCTGAGCTTTTTGTCACTCTAATTGAAAGATTCCATTATTGCTCTGTTTTCTAACATCATCTCGGGACAAAGCTGTTTCATTCCGGCAGATTCCCAGAAAGATAATTTTTCGTGGGCTTGCATATATTTGAGTGGAATTGGATGAGTTCCTACCACAACAGGAATCTGATAAATTTTCTCGATAAACTCTTTGAATCTTCTGATATTAGGACAAGGTGGATAACCAACTATCATGCCTGTCGCCAAATGAATTACCTCTACTCCATTTTTAATCATTTCAGCCGGAACATATTCAATATTTCCACCCGGACAACCTCCACAGTTTGCATATCCAACTAATTCCAAATGTTCTCCCTGTGGATACACTGCAAATCCTCCGACATGTTCCCTCATTGCCCGTAAACATTTTCCACCACCACAATTAAGATAACGGGAACATATAATTATACCGATTTTTCTAGACATTTTTACCTCCTATACTGTGGGACAGATAAATTTTCCTAAACCAGCTGTCCCAATTATTCCATCCTTTTTATTATAAACTTCATTTCCTCTGACAAAGGTGTAGGCAATACTGAGAGGAAATTCAACATTCTCGAAAGGAGTTATTTTCCCTTTTGAGAAAAAATCTTCACCCTTTATTTGGGTGTGAAGTTTGGGACTAACCAAAACAATATCAGCATCCTTACCGACTTCCAATGAACCTTTTCTATCATAAAACCTGTAGAATTTAGCAGCATTGGCCGAACAAAGTTCTGTTAGTCGACTCAGTGGCATTTTCCTTTTAAGATATCCCTCTGATAGCATAAACAAAAAGAGTGTTCCAACTCCTGGTATTCCTCCATAATCAGTCCAGATTGAGCCTGTTTTTTTCGATTCTGCCGGACAGGGAGCGTGATCGGATGCGATAAAATTGATCATCCCTTTTTGCAGAAATTTCCACAGTTTTAAATGATTATTGGGGAGTTTTACAGATGGAGCAACTTTGAGGGAACTGCCCAGTCTCGCAAAATCATCTACATCAAAATGCAAATAATGAGGAGCTGTTTCACAACTCGCCTCTGCTTTTTTAATCAGTTCCACAGATTCAGCCGTAGAAATATGAACAAAATGAACCTGTGCCCTGATGTCTCTGTTTATCAGCAGAATATTCTGAACAGCTAACAATTCAGCTGTCTCAGGTCGACTTTTGTAATAATGAACCGGTAATTCTCCCTGTAATTTATAATACATCTCTGCACTATTTATGAAATCTGCATCTTCAGCATGAACAAGTAGAATGCTTTCAGCACATTTTACCGCCTTTAGAATTTTTCTTATTTTAAAGCTATCTACCCGGGAGAATGATTCCATGCTGGATGTAAGATAAATCTTAAACCCCATAACTTCATTTTTCAAACTGCTGATATTTCTTTGCAAGGTTGAAAAAGATTGAGCCGAAATCCCTCCGAAAAGTCCATAATCTATTATTGATTTCAATTTTATTCCGGAGAGTTTTATCCGAAGATTTTCCAGATCAGTTACCGGTGGTATACTTGTGCAGGGCATATCTATAATGGTTGTTACTCCTCCTGAAGCTGCTTCAGAAGTACCCGAAAAGAAATCCTCTCTTTCAGTATAACCGGGATCATTGAAATGGACGTGGGGATCAATAACTCCAGGGAAAGCCCACAATCCTTCTGCATCAAATACTTTGTCCCCCGCCAGATCTCTGGCAATCTCTACAATTTTTTCATCTTCAATTCTGATATCATATTTCCTGAGCTCATTCTCGCCCGGTAAAGCAATCCTGGCGTTTTTTATTATCATCTTCATACTCCTACAATTATACCTAATCAGTTCTTTTACTTCCCTGCCAAATGTTGTTTTCCCTAAGTTTTCTATCCAGTTCATTCATCCAGATTTTTTTTGAACCGGTATTGGCATTAAGCGCTGTTCTGTTTCTCAGTACATTAGAGGTAAACAATCTTGTTATAACAATATCTTTTCTCAGATATGGCAATATTTCACAAAGCAGATCAATATATTGTTTGATCTCAGGTAATTTAATCATATTTTTTTCGAATAATTCTCCCAAAGGAGTATTCCTGTACGCTACAAGATTGTGAAGTTTTACAAACTTTATCTGTTTTTGATCTGACACATAATCAGTTGTTTCAATTATTTCAGAAAGAGATTCATCAGGTATGCCGATTATCAGATGTACTCCCAAATCAATTTTAGCTGCAGAACACAGGTCAATGCAATTCTCGATATCTCGGAAATCATGACCACGTCTAAGAAAAGCCAAACTTTTGTCATGAATAGATTGGAGACCTATCTCCAGAGTTATTTTCTTTTCAAGTTCTTTCAGATTAGAAATAAGTTGTTTGGAAATATAATCAGGGCGAGTTGAAATGATTATCTCCTGAATATGTGGATGTTGTACCGCTGCATTAATACATTTACAAACATAAGCTTCTTCACCGGCAGTTGAGGTCTCGTCTTGAAAGTAAGCTGTAAAGAGACATTCTTTATCTTCAAATTCGTTTATCTGTCTATTAATTTGCTCTGTAATCGGTATTTTATTGAAATTGTTGTTTTCGATGAATGTTTCGGGCTGACAAAAAATACACCCGCCGGTTTTTTCCCGATGCGGACATACAATTCCTGTACTTAAACAGATTTTTTTCACTTTCTTCCCATACTTTTCTTTCAAATAAGAAGAGTAGAGATTTATTCGGTTTTCTATTCGTATTTTCATGTGTTTAAAATTGTTTTGTTGAAATATTTGGCAATTCTTTTTTATCATTGTTTTTTTGTTCAATAAAACATCTTCTAATATCTGTTTAAGAATCTCTATTATTCAACGTTTGATTGCTTAGTTAAGAATGAATTGACATAAAACAGTCATAAAAAGATTTGGAAATGG
>JAQVBK010000137.1 GCA_028690365.1 Candidatus Cloacimonadota bacterium | reverse complement strand
TTGCTTTAGATACCGCTGCTGAAGAAAGTGTCAATAAAGCTGAACATTTTTTTACTCTTCTATATGATTCAGGAGACAATTTCAATAGCTCCAGGGGTTTGTTTTACAGAGGCTGGGTCTATTTCCTTTCCGGAAATTTTGATAAAAGCATAACAGACTTTGCAAAACTGGTTAGTGAGTTTGGAAAATTTGATAGCGGAAGAGAGAAGGTTTTTTTTGAAGCAGATGCTATTGACAATATCGCTTATGGATTAAATGAATACGATGGAACAGACTTTAATAGCAAATCCAAAGCTGCTGAAATGTTAATTACAGTTTTTGCTCCTATGTTACCAGTCGACTACTCAAAACAGGTTTTAAACAAGCTAATCAATATCAAAAAAGAAAATAGTGCACCAATGCAAGCTGTAGATATCTACAACGCATACATTGAATTATATCCGGATTCGAAAGAAATCCCAACTTACATAGACTCAATTACTACTATCTATCGCAGATATCCTAATCGCCTCAGAGAAGGCAACGATCTCGAAAATTCAGTTATTACGGAAATGCTACGTTTGAGAAATAATTATAACATTAATTCTAAATGGTATTCAAAAAATAAAACAGACAATATCTCCAACGAGCTAAATATTATCAGAAATGCATTGGAAACCATCGAGCCTCGTCATTACAATGCTTTTATATCTCAACCAAACTTCGAAAACTATATTGAATACTTGAAGACTGTTGATTATTTTATTGAATTTAATGAATTTGATGATGAGGAAGGATTAGTTAAGAAAAATCAGTTTAAACAAAGGAAAGCTGACATCACTTACAATTTCGCTGAATCTAACAATGACATCTCAGCATATCTTCATGCATATAACTTATACAAAAACATCAATCTTGATATAGAGAATGATTCATGGGCAAATAATGAGGTTAACAAATACTTTAGTGCAGAACAAGCATTTCTTGCATTGTCCGACACACTGTTAGTTTTCCCATACGAAGACAGGATTAACCAAAGTACAATATCCACGAATCAAATAGAACAGACTTTTATTGAAGCATCCAACAACTACCAGGCATATCTTGAGTCTCTTCCAGTTCTCCAAAGAGATAACTTAGTTAGAACTGTTCAGCTAAGAACTGAATTGCTACATAGTAAGGGACAATCGCTTGATGCTCTGAACGATTTAAACATTCTACTCACAAGAGACATAACCAACGAACAGAGAAAAAATACTCTTACCAGAGTTGCAGAAATTAACTTTGAAATTGGCTCATATTCTGAGGCTGAAACAAAATTCAGAGAAGCACAAAATCTTGCTTCTCCTCAGGAAAAGGCACAGTATTCGAATAATATTTGGGCAACAATTAAGAGAAATGCAGAAATTAGCAAGGAAAGTGGTAATTACCTTATTGCTGCAGAAGAATATATCAGACTTGCCAATGAAATGCCAGACAAGGATCAAGCTAATAGTAGTATTCTGGAAGCTATAAAAATGTATGAAGAAGCTGGAGATTATGATAAAGTCTACCAGCTATACGAAAGAATCGCTGAAGGAGAAACCAACAAAGAAATGGTTCTTAATGCTTATTATCTCGCTTGGAGTCTTGCTGAAAAAGTAAACGATTCTGATAATTCTATCTTATTAAGAGAAAAATTTATTAACAGATTCCCTAACTCAAATGAAGCTTATAGAACTAAACTTCAGATAATATCATCTTATGAAAATGGTCAAAATAAAGACTTATCTAAAGCCTCAGCTCTTCTGGAAGAATTATACAGAAATCACAATAAAATAGATTTGGGAGAAGATAAGCCTGAAGACTTATTTATTAATCTTATCAGGATCAATACCGAAATTGGTGATGAAGAAAAGCTAATTTCAAACATGTTAGAATTTGAAAGAACATTTCCTAATCATCCTCAGGCAAATGATTTCTTGATTATAGTGGCTCAAAAATATGAAGATCGAGGAAACACTGCAGAATTAGAGAAATTAGCCAAGTATCTGCACAAAAAAGACCCTTCAATCAACATACTTTCTCGATTGGCTGTGGCAAAAGTCAGAGAACTCAATGAACAAATATCAACATCTTTCCAGGAAAAGCAGTATTCTGAAATGAGAGAATTGATTAAAAGAATGAGAACTCTTGATAATGATTACAGAAAAAGCAATTTAGTTCTCCCTCTCGAAGATTTATATGCAGAATATGAATACTATGAAGACTATATAAATTATTACGAAAATCTTGATAAGTCAATTTCATTGGTAGAAGATAATTTCTTAAACACTTCTGCTGATGAATTAGTAAGAGTCAACAATTTGACTAAATGGAAAGAACACCTTGTTGATGGAAAAAATCGAATCTTGGAGCTTCAAAAAAGAGCAGGCAGAGAAACAGAGAAGTTGACTGAACTCATTAAAGAGGGTGATGATTACGATTTGGACATTGAAAAACGTACTCATTTGATATATCTGATTGCAAAAATTCATGATTATTCAGCAGATGTAATTTATCAGCAATTGATGAAATTCATCAGAATATCCAATCAGGTAAACAAAGATCTTAAAGACTATCCGGAACAGCAGAAAACAATAAAAGAAGGATTGGCTCAACAAGCTAAACAATTTGAATTGAATTCTAGAAAAGAATCAATTGGATATTACAATTTACTCTATTCAAATTTCTATCTAAATTTGAATTTGGAAAATGAATGGACTATCTTCTCATACAATCGTCTTGTAGAATTGCAACTGATCCCAGAGATATACAAAGACATTATATCATTTGACAACAGCTGGAAAATTAATGATATAGAGCTGTTTGATGATAATGAGTTAAAAAAAGATTCTGAGTTTGTCTGGAAGAATGTTAACTTAACGGGATTAGTCTTAAAAGATAGTGAGGAATTAGAAGATTTCTTTGAGATACCGGACAATAGTTTTGAGCACTACTTAAAAAAAGAGTTTGAAATAGAAATACTCCCTGAAAGTTTTTTGATAGAATATCTTTATATTGAACCTGTTCCTTTGTATGTTAATGATAAACTCTTGTCGGAATTACCCGCAGGTAAAAGAGCAGAAAGCTTTGATGATACTGAATATACTCGATTTGTATTAAGGGGACCAGACAGCTTATATACCGGCATTAATAATCTTTCTTTCAAATTTCCTGCCAGTAGTGATTCATTACTCAATAGAATATTTAAAGCAAATCTAATTTTAGTTTATGATAAATCTGATTATGATTCTTTTGCCAATAGTGTGAAAAAGACTATCGTCTCTGACGATTCATGGAATGCGAGAATTAATTCTATTGTTGATTCAGTGTCTGTTGAAAATGATGCGATTATTAGTTATATTGACAAGCCTTCTGACATTCCCCAGCTGTTCACAAATGAAGAAATTTATCTTATAAATGTAGACAATCGCACATCCCCAGAAAATAGTCAGTCAATAGTATATGAAAAATCCTTTACTGTTGAGAATTCCATTGTTTTAGCAAATCTATACTTCTATTCAAAGGATTCTGCTGTTCTCTATATCAATGAGACTAAGGTTGCTGAATTGTTGCCGAACGAACTGGTAGAACTAGATGTATCGAATTACATAATTAATAATGACAATATTATAAGAATTAATATTGGGGAATCTATTTTAACTCAATTAAACGGATTTCTTTTAAAACTTGATTACAGAGAAAAGAGAGAGTAGTAAATGAAAAAGCTATTTTTATTATTCATCGTCCTCTTGGGGATAAGTATGCTTGTTGCACAGACTGAGACTGGTCAGAAAGAAAATGAACAATCTGCAAAACAAACTACTTCAGAACAATCTGAGATTCAAAATGCCGTTAGAATAGAAGAAGACGTAATCGATGTACAGGCACAGGTCAGAAAACCAATGTTATCGGAAGCAATTCTGAGACAGGAATCAAAACCTGAAGCCGGCACTAAACCGAGTTTTCGAAAAAAAATAAAAGACATAAATAAAATGATGTATTAGGAGGAGTAATGAAAGCAGCTTTCACTAGAATTTTATTGGTAATTTCAATACTATTAATTAGTTTAGCACTGATGGCAGATGATGGATTAGGTTATAAGAAATCAGTTATGGATTATTACCATGAGGCTGGTTCAATCATGCATGTAATATCCTTATTATTAGTCATCATGATAGTTCTGGCAATCACAAAATTTGTTCAACTTTCAATTAAAGAGAGGCTTGATGCTAAAAGATTCTATCTTAAACTAAAAGGATATCTGAAAAATGAGCAGTATGAAGAAGCCGTAAAAATTTCTGAAGTATTCAAAAAGACAACTATTGGTATGATTTTCTGGGCTGGACTTAAAGGTTTCATTGATGCCAAGAGAGAGAATAAGACAACTGCTGAACTAAGACAAGTATTGCAAAATTCATTTGATGAAGCGGCAATGAATATGCTGCCTAAAATTGATGCAGGAATATACTGGTTTGACATTATTGCTCAGGTTGCCACTCTTGTTGGTTTGTTAGGTACAATTTTTGGTCTGATAACAGCTTTCTCTGCTTTAGCGGATGTACCTGAAGCAGAAAAAAATGCAGTACTTACACGAGGTATTTCAACAGCAATGGGAACAACAGCTTATGGTCTTATAGTAGCAATTCCAACTATGTTTGTTCGTGGATTACTTCAGGGCAGAGCTGAAAAAATAATAAATGACATCGATGAATACAGCGTTAAAACCATTAACCAGATTGCTTATAAATTAAAAGGATAATTATGGCGTTCAAACCTTCTGAACTCAGAAAGATTAGAAGAGAAGATTTTCAGGGACCAAATTTGACTCCAATAATGAATCTCTTCATAGTAATCATTCCCATGCTTATTACGATGGTTGTATCAGTCAATCTTGCAATGATTGAAATTGCAATTCCTACAGCTTCAGAAGTTATAGAAGATAGTTCTGAAGGACCAGGTGCAGAAGCTTCTAATGGAGCTGAAACAGCTACAATCAGATTAGCTTTAACCCAGGAAGGCTTTGTATTGATGGTTGACGAACAAATGTATACTGAAATTCCTTTGAGAGCAGAAAATCAACAAGGCAAAAGATTTGACTACTTAAGCCTAGATAAAGAATTAAAAGATCTAAAATCCAAATACGAGGCACAAAACAATATAGAAATTCTTCCTGATCCTGCAATAGTATTTGATGTACTGATGAGATCAATTGATGTATGCAAATTCAGAGGTTTCAAAGATATTACTTATCTAACTACTGAAACCCGAATTATTCAGGTTAACTAGGAGATAATATGGCAAAGAAAGTTTCTCATATAGTAAACCGGGGAATGGGCGGACCAAGAAAAGAAAAAAAGAGATTCACAAAAACAAAAACACTGAACATTACTTCACTTATTGATGTTTTAACGATATTGCTTGTATTCCTTATAAAGAATGTTTCTATGGATGTTCAAAAGAATACCAGACCAGAGGGAATGTCTCTGTCGGAAAGCATTACAAATGAAGAATTAATAAAAGACGGTAAGACTATTGTTATAAAAATTTATCGAGATCAGATACTTTTTGGTTATGACAATATCCCCGTAGGAACATTGGAACAATTTGCTACCGACAAAGAAGTTAGAACCATTCTTTCAAATCTTCTATCTAATCAATCTTCTGAAATTAAAAAACAAAGTGAAGAATTTGTACCTTCACTTCTAATACAAGCAGATAAAGATATTCCATGCTTGTATATCTCTGAGTTTATTAAACTCGGGAGCTATTCAAATTTTAACAACATATACTTTTCAACCATTTACAATACTGACAGAGAAACTTTACTGGAAAGTTAAGGGAGAATGAGATGCCCGGCAAACAGTTAAACCTCAGACTTTTTTATAAAGATAATCATATAGACACTGCTGTAGCAAACAGAGATTTCAGCTCAAAACTTTTTATGGGTAAAGGTAAGGACACATTCTGGCAGATTGCTGATCAGAAGTTTCCGGAGAAATATCTTTTCTTGTCAAAAAAAGGCAGTGATTATGTAGTTAATCTACAAAAAGGCATGAGTTTTACAATAAAAAAGAATGATAATGTAATGTCTGAAAATGAAGTGAAATCTTCTATGGTTTTGAACGGTAACAGACTTTTGGTAAAAGAAGGAACAGAAGGTAACATTGACATTGGAAATGAATGGGCAATTCAATACTCTTATGTTCCTGTTAGAGAAGCTAGTATAACTCCTCAACAAAAAATGCTCATAAAAGAATATGGCAGAAGATCAGAATTGACTGCTCAGGAAAAATTTACCAGAAATTTTTTAATACTGGGTGTTTTTCTTACATTGGTTGGTATTCTACTTTTTGACACTCTATATCAACCAATTGTCATTGATCAAGCCTTAAGATTGAGAAGCTATGACACAGCTTTAGCAACACCTGTTACTACCAAACCAATTTACACCCAACCGACTGAACCTGCCGAAGAAGCTCCTGAAGCTGAAGTAGTTCAAGAAACAGAAACTCCGACTACCACTGAGAAAACTACAGCAGCAGTTTCTGCAGTAGATTTTCAGAGCAATTTTGGATTTGATCCAAATGCCGGCATTTCGCAATCACAGATAAATGAGACAAAGTTTCTTCAAGTTCAGGTTGCCCAAGCAATTGTTTCCAGCGATATAACAGGAACGCAGACTGGGACTTCAAAATCAAAATCAGGTAAAGGATCCGGTCCTGGCAGTTCAAAATCAGGATCAGGTGAAGGTTTCAAACTTGACGGATTAGATGTAAAACCAAATACAGAAAATTTAAACCTTAATGAACTAATGAGTACTTCAGAGTTCAAGGATATTACATCAGGATCAAACTTGAAAGATGTGGGAGACTATTCAACTTTTATGGGCAAAACAGGTGGACTTGAAAAAATTGAAATTACAAAAATGGATAACCAGAAGAAATTCCTGGAAGACGTAAAAAAGATGGGTAGTCAATTACAAAGAATAGAAGAAAAACAAATAGAAGCTGAAACTGTTACCGGAACCCCCACCTCTTCTCAGCAAGAAGTTCGTGTTCTACGTGAAAAAATTCGTTCATATCAGAATCAACTGACTCAAGCTTTTAATAAGTATTCTTTGACAAAAAAAGTCTACGGAACAGTCTTATTTGAAATTCTTATTGTTCCCGGTGGGAAAATCAGCAGTATAAACTATGATATTTCAAAGGACAGTAAATTACCTGACGATTTTATTATACAGTGTGTAGATATTATCAAGGAATGGAAAATTGATGTATCTAAACCAACTATTTATCCGCTCAGAATGAATTTCATGGATATTTAATAACCTCCATCTGGAGGTTTTTTTTTATGTTCTACTACAACGTTGCCTTACCTCTAAAAGGGGAACAATTCTACACATACAAGTCATCAATCAAATTGAAAAGAGGCTGCCGAATTGCGGTAGATTTTAATGGTTCCCTGAAAACCGCCATCATCTTGAAAGAAACTCATCAGGTTCCGGAAAATATAACTATTAAGCAAATCAATATGATAATTGACTTAGATCCGCTAATTAATGAAGAGTTGCTTGAGCTCGCTGAATGGATAAGTAATTATTACTGTGAAAACATCGGAATTGTTCTTCAATCAATGCTCCCATCTGGTTTGAATATCAGCTTAATCAGCAAAGTCAGAAAAGTAAAAAATAAATCAATATCTGACTCAGATGGAACTCCTGAACTAATACTCAATTATTTGAACACTCAGGAATGGACATTTTTGGATGATCTGAGACAATCAGTAAAAGTAACCAAACTTTTGTATTGGTTGGAAAAGTTGGAAGAACAGGGCATTATAGAAAGCGAGTTTTCTTTTGATAATAAGATTAGTAAGAAAATAGCTAATTTTGTCAGAATAAACAATAAAGAATGGGCTGACCTTAAGCTAACAGAATTACAGACTAAATTCATGGTTTTTTTAAGCAACATTAATGACAACGCTGCATTATCCACTATTTCAAAAGAATTTAGTTATTCTGTGGTCAAAACACTGGCAAAAAGAGGTATTGTTGATGTCTATAAAAAAGAGCTGAAAGAATCGTCTCTTCAATCTAAACTTATTAATGAAGCGCCAATTCCTATCGAACATACTGATGAACAGATTCTGGCAATCGATAAAATCAATTCAAGCGTTAATGAATCGAAATTTAGCACTTATTTATTATTCGGAGTAACAGGTAGCGGAAAAACTGAAGTATACATAGAGTCAATCCGAAATTGTCTAAAAGAAAATAAAACAAGTCTTTTGCTGTTACCGGAAATTGCCCTAACTCCTCAGATGATAAACAGATTTTCATCTCATTTTACTGAGGATATTTCAGTTCTGCACAGTAACCTGAATGAAAGAGAAAGATTGTATGAGTGGAAGAGAATCAATGAAGGCAGGACGAATATTGTAATTGGTGCAAGAAGTGCTATTTTTGCACCACTAAAAAATTTGGGTTTAATCATAGTTGATGAAGAACATGAAAACACCTATAAACAGGAAAATTCTCCCCGTTACAATGCCAGAGATGTTTCTCTGGTAAGAGCAAAACTCAATAATGCCGTAGTAGTACTTGGAAGCGCTACTCCGTCAATGGAGAGTCTATACAACGTTTCGATAGGGAAATATAATTATCTCTGTCTGAAAAAAAGACCCGAAAATGTTCAAATGCCTACAATCGAAATCATTGATATGCGTCTTGAAAAGAGACCGGAAGTTTTTTCAGCAAAACTCTTGGAAAAAATAAAGGATCGGTTAGAAAAGCAAG
>JAQVBK010000136.1 GCA_028690365.1 Candidatus Cloacimonadota bacterium | reverse complement strand
GTCATTACGTTGATGCTTTATACTGGTTAATCGGTGAAGTTGAATCGGTTATGGCTGAAACAGCAACAATGGCTCGTAAATTGAAACCGAAGATTCAGGTTCGGCAATTATTAAATTCAGAAACGGAGTCATTGGAAATCTTAACGTTACAATGCTTTGTTATCCTAAAAATTTTGAAGGCTCAATCACGGTTCTGGGAGAAAAGGGAACGGTAAAGATTGGTGGAATTGCCATCAATAAGATAGAGAAATGGGAGTTTGAAGATTACGATGATGATGACAGAATTATTGAAGAATCGAATTATCAACCTGCGAATGTCTATGGATTGGGACATCTCCCCTATTATAAAAATGTGACAGACACTTTGTCGGGCAAAACTGAACCTCAAACAGACGGACGTGACGGAAGAAAATCACTGGAAATCATCAAGGCAATATATCTCTCTGCGAAATCTGGTAGAAAGATTCCGTTGCCTCTCGAATAACATCTCACGGTACTCTTTTGAATTCAGAAGAGTACCTTATCATTTTTTTTCCGGATTTCTTTAGAATTAGATTCTGCCTGATAGATTAGGATTTCATCCCAACTTTTCTCTGCCTGCTTCAGAGTATCTGCATAAATTGGATTAATTTCTACAGCAGGTTTGAATTATAAATTCTCTCAATACAACAAACATCAAACTTCCATCTCATTAGCCTGTCCAAATATTCTTATCCACTATAGTTTTAATTTTTTGATATCTTCTAATAAAAATGGCAGATATTAATGTTTATCGAATTTCATAAGTAAAAAAAAAGGCTGCCGAAGCAGCCTCATAATATCTACATACCTCTTTTTATACCTTTCTGCTTCATCTTTCTGGTAAAATAAACTACCAGAATTGGACTTGCTATAAAGATTGAGGAATAAGTACCTACTATCACACCTATCATCAGAGTAAAGGCAAAATCATGGATAACTGTGCCACCAAAGAAGTAAAGACTTAACACAACAATGAATGTTGTTAAAGAAGTAATAATTGTACGACTGATAGTTTCATTAATACTATGATTAATGATGCTGGCGTAACCTTCTTTCCTGTATACCTTTAGATCTTCACGAATACGATCAAAGATCACTATTGTATCATTCAATGAATAACCAACAATAGTTAATATCGCAGCGACCACGGTCAAACTAATCTCTTTCCCAGTAAATGCAAAAATTCCCAATGTAATCAGCACGTCATGCAGAAGAGCAATAACCGCTGCAATACCAAAGGTGAATTCAAACCTCCACCAGATATAGAGGATAATGCCAAGCATCGAGTAAAAAATCGCCAAGATAGCTTTACCTTTTAACTCCTCACCAATTCTCGGACCTACTTCTTCCTGAAGTCTGATAAGATTTTCGTTCTTTGTATACTGAGGGAATTTTTCCTTTATTATTCTTATAATTTCTTTACCCTTATTCTCAGATTGCTTAGCTCTGATAAGAAAATATCTCGCAGAATCTTCTCCTTTTATATCCTGAATTTCCAGGTCAGTTACACCTTCTGCATTAAGTGTTTCTCTTAATTCTTGTGTTGTGAGTGGATTTACTCCTTCTGCGGGAGATAGATCCAGTTCCAGAGAAAGACCACCAGTAAAATCTATACTATAGTCGAATCCGCTTCTGATTACCCAACTGACTAATCCTATTAAGATGATTAATGCTGAAGCGATAAAGGCCATCTTTCTTTTTCCCACAAAATCTATTTTGGTATCACCGAAAAACTGCATGTCGCCCCCTATATACTTAATTTCTGTCTGTTTTTATTAGTGATGAATCCATCGAATATCGCTTTTGCGAGAATTATTGATGTGAACATAGAACCGATAATACCCAATGAAAGAGTTACTGCAAATCCTTTGATTGGACCAGTTCCAAACTGATACAATACTATTGCAGTAATGAGCGTAGTAATATTGGCGTCTAGAATAGTAATGAGTGCTCTGCTAAATCCTGCATCTACTGAGCTTCTCACTGTCTTTCCTGACTTGATTTCTTCTCTGATTCTCTCAAAAATTAACACATTTGCGTCAACTGCCATACCTATTGTCAGAATCATACCGGCAATACCTGGCATTGTCAAAGTGGCACTTAGAATTGTAAGAGATGCCAATATGAATAAAATATTGAATACCAGGGCAAGATCTGCTATAAAACCAGACAGTCCATAATAAACCATCATGAAGAGAACAACTAGAATCAAACCAATTATTGCTGATTTAAATCCTGCTCTTATACTGTCAGTACCCAGTGTAGGACCAACCGTTCTTTCTTCGATTATATTAACTGGAGCTGGCAGATTACCGGCTTTAAGAACAATCACCAGATCCTGACACTCTTCCAAAGTAAAACTTCCAGTAATCTGAGCCTCTCCGCCTCTTATTTTGTCCTGTATCTGAGGAGCACTGTAAACAACATCATCTAAAACAATTGCCAGATTTTTCTTAATATTCTGTCCGGTAACAGTTTCAAATTTTTTGGCTCCAGTCTTGGTAAATTCCAGACTTACGTAAGGTTTTCCTGAAGTTTGCGGATCATATCCCTGTCCGATTCTCACAGAAGCATTCTGTAAATCAGAACCTACAAGTTCAGCTTTGCTCAACAAAAGATAGAGTTGTCTTGGAGCATTTGGATCAGTAGGATTCTCTTTCTCAAAAGACAGGTTCAGTCCTGCCGGAATTTCCTTCTGGAATTCAGGGTCGTTTAAAAGTGCTTTTACCGTAGATATGTTTTCGTTTGGGACAAGTCTGGTAGTACCTTTATAGCTTATTAAATCAGTAAAGATAGTTGAGTTATCATCCACTATTGGTTTCTCATTTTCGGAAAGAGTATCTGCATCGGCAATTTCTTCACCACCAATAGCATCATCTACTGTTTCTACCGCTTGTTCATCACTTACCAAGTCCTTCAGATAAGGAAATTTCTCATGATTATTCATCAAATACTCATCAAGTTTTGTAATGGTAGTCGTAATTTGCTCCGGGTTAGCCAGAAGCTTAAATTCTAACAAGGCGGTTTTGCCGATAAGTTCTTTTGCCCTATCAAATTCTCTCAGACCAGGTAGTTGGATGAGAACTCTGTTCTCACCAATTCTCTGAATTGAAGTTTCAGAAACACCAAATTGATCAATTCGGTTTCTAATAATTTGTAATGCGCTTTTTACTGCATCGTCTCTTTCAGCTTTTGGAAGTTCATTGTATTCAACTTCCATCAGAATGTGCATACCACCCTGAAGATCCAGTCCCAGTTTCAGTCTCTGATTTGGCCAAAATGATGGCAAATCATCAATCAAAATCGGTGCCAGAAAGATAGCGGAAACGACCAACACTAAGTAAATTAGAATTGTACGTAAAGTTCTGCTTTTCATTCGTCACATCTCCTCTTGTAATGTATTGTTAAATAAACTCTCGCTATATAGTGTTCTTGCATCTTCACTTAGTTTTCCCATAACAGCTTGTGTAACATTGAATAGATGATTACCCATTTTCTCAATATTGCTGTAGATATCCATCGTCATAATTGCAGCCTGGACTTGCGAACCTTCTGATAATGAACGAATTTGCTTTTTCTTAAATTTATACTCCATTTCATTCAATTGATTTTCCATATAAGCTACTTCTTTTGCTTTTAACAAATCAGTATTCTCAAAAGCTACCAGCAAACAATCGAACATTTTCTTTAAAACCCTTTGCATAACTAGAATAGATTCAACTTGTTCATCTGTAAGAATAATGGATTTATTCTGTCGTCGTTCTGCAATATCTGCAATATTTCTGGCGAAATCGGCAATCTTCTCAAAGTCATTTACGGTATGAATCAACACTGGTATGTATTCAGCCTGTTCTTCATCCAATTCAAGCTGTGATAATTTGATGATATAGTCTGTAATTTCCAGTTGATAAACATCATTTTGGTCTTCCAGTTTTCTGGTTTCCTCAGCTGCAATAAGATCTCCTTTCACATAAGATTTCAATGCTGCCCTGACAGATGCTCTGGTGTTTTGAAGCATTCTTCCCAATTCAAGTTTTGTCTGATTAATCGCTAATTCTCTATCGGTAATTGTTTGAGAAATGTATTTTGTTACCCGAGATTTCATCTTGTCCGAATCAGGTAAAATCTTTAGAACCATTTTCTCAAGCAAGCCTACAAAAGGCAAAAATACTATCGTATTTGTGATGTTGAATAATGAATGAAAGTTTGCTATCTGCCTGGCGATACCATTGCCGGAAAAACCTGTTACAAAATCTGCGATTCTACCACCAAATAGTAGAAGAGCCACATACATATAAGTTGCCCCGACAAGATTGAAAAGAACATGAACGAGGGCTGTCCTTTTAGCATTGGTATTGCTGCCAAGACTTGCCAATACAGCCGTGATAGTGGTACCAATATTATCTCCAAGAACCAAACCCATTGCAGCATTTAGATCAATTAGCCCTCCAACAGCAAGAGCAATTGTTACACCCACAGTTGCACTACTGCTTTGAACTATTACTGTCATAAGAGTTCCTGCGATAATTGCCAATAAAGGACTATGACTAAAGTTCAAAAAAAAGTCTCTAACAAAAATACTTGAACTGAGAGGTTTTACGACACCGGTCATCTGTTCCAATCCCAGGAAAATAAAACCAAATCCAAATATTATATTACCAATGTATTTTGTTCGCGTATTCTTACTGAAGATATAAAGAGCCGTGCCCAAAGCAATCATAGGCAAGGAAAAATCTCCGATTTTGAAAGCAATAATTTGTGCTGTTATAGTAGTTCCTATATTTGCGCCCAGCACAATAGTAATCGCTTGTCTAAGTGAAATAAGACCGGCATTAATAAATCCGAGAGTAATAACGGTTGTAGCACTGCTTGATTGGAGCAAGGCAGTCATTGATAATCCTACTCCTACTCCAAGAATTCTGTTCCGTATTACTACCTCGAGAAATGATTTAAGTTTATTACCGGCAATAAATCTGAGTGAATCCGAGACTCGTTTGATACCAAGCAGAAAGAGTCCAAGACCACCTATAATAAAGAAAACTATGTTTTTGTAATCAAATGCAGTAAAAACAAATAGTTTTTCAAAATGATGCCCATCCAATTCAAAAGATGCACTTATGTGATAATCAGTCATCTTAGAGCCCATTTTTGCATTAGATGATGCAATACCACGGTTATTAGTATAAATTAAGGTATCAGTGAAAATACAATTATCAACACTGCGTAAATAAACAGGAATTCCTGAAACGGCTCTGCCTAAAGAGTCACGAATAACAACTCCGAACTCTTCATTCAGATACTGCTTGATTTTCCCGTTTTGTTTGTCACCAAATTGTTCTATCTGATAACCAAACAGCGGGAAAATAGATATTAGCGTCAGTAGTATAATTAATAACTTCTTCATAATTCCATTGATATTTCCTAATAGGTTTCGACGTTTTAAAATTTATTAGCAGATTGTCTGCCAACTGTTTTAATCTGCATTTTAGCTAATTCAGAAAGTCAAAAGAAATTACCAAGAAACTGAGTCAAGGATTTTGTCATTTAGTTGATTCACATTTAACAAAAAATCTGACAAAGAAACCCGGTAAATAATCTATATTTTAAAAAGTGTTGTTTCCATTATTTAAATTCCGGAAATTGCAATTGCCGGTTAAACACTCTTAAAACCTATTTCTCTATCTTCCTTCTCACCAGGAACCTTAATTTCACCAAATTGTTTCTCAAAAGACTCAATGTTTTTCTCCAAAATATTCAGTAATTGTTTTGCTTTCTGAGGGGTAGTTATTATGCGACTCAGAATCTTGGCGTGCGGTAAACCAGGCATCATTCTGCCAAAATCAAAAATAAACTCTGCAGGTGAAAAGGTTGTTACAAACATATTGGCATAGACTCCTTCTGCAGCCGCTTCATCCAGTTTAACGTTAATGCTTTTTTGTTGCATTTGATTAGGTTGATTCATCTTTCCTCCGATTACTTATTTTTTCTTTTATTGCGATTTCAGCACATTTGGGTAGAAAGTTTTCGATTTCCCCTCCCAAATACATTATCTGTTTCACTATACTTGAACTCAAATACAGGTGTTCATTGTCAGGGATAAGAAATACCGTGTTTATACTCTTTTCCAGTTTATTATTCATTAGACCGATCTGTAACTCATATTCAAAATCAGAAACAGCCCTCAAACCTCTTATCATTGCAATTGCCTCATGTTTTCTGGCAAAATTCACACTTAATCCATCATATCTTTCTACTTTCACCTTTTTTATATGTTCAGTAGCTTTACGACAAAGATTTTCTCTTTCTATAGTAGAAAATAGCGTATCCTTCCCGGTGACTTCTGCAACAGCTAAGATAACTTCGTCAAAGAGAGAAGTTGCCTTTAAAAGAATATCAATGTGTCCGTTTGTAATCGGATCAAATGTGCCTGGATATATAGCTCTTCTCAATTATTCTCCTATTTTTTTAAAGCATTTGCTCTAATATCTTCTAATTCCTCAACTTCTTTTGGAATTGAAGCTGAAAGAACTCTATTCCCGCTTTCAGTTACATACAAATCATCTTCAATTCTTACTCCGATACCTTCTTCTGGTATATAAATTCCTGGTTCAACAGTGATAACATTGCCTGCAGTCAACACTGAATCTCTTGCACCTAAATCATGAGTATCCATTCCAAGATGATGCCCGATTGAATGCATGTAGTATTTTCTAAACTCATCGTCATTCTTTATAAGCTTCAATTTTTTCAACTCTTCTGTAATAAGTTCTGCTGCTTTTTTATTAAGTTCAGTCATTCCCATACCTGGTTTCACATTAGAAATTATTTCTTTCTGAACTCTCAGAACTGCACTATATACATCTTTCTGTCTTTTAGAGAACTTCTTCTCAATTGGAAATGTTCTGGTGATATCAGCACTGTAATTATCATAAGCAGCACCTACATCAAGTAAGATAAGATGTCCCTTTTCAATTCTACAGTTGTTCTTGTTATAGTGCAATGTTGCACCGTTTTTTCCTGTAGCAACTATTGGTTGAAAACCCCAATGTTCAAGTCCTCTTCTTCTGAATTCGTAAAATAACATTGCTTCCAGTTCATATTCCATCATTCCTGTTTTTGCAGAATTCATTACTCTCTTTAATCCTTCTCCTGTTGCATCAATAGCTGTCTGCATTTTATCAATTTCGTAACTATCTTTAACTGATCTGAGCACACTCATCTTTTGGTTTATGTCAGCAAACTGAAGATTAGGAATTCTCTCTTTTACAACAGCAGCAAAACTTAATGATCTGCCCAATGGTAATCCTAAGCCTTTGGAGTCATATTTCAAATAGATTTTGTTTGCAGAGAAAAGTTCATAGTATATTGTTTTCTCAAATTCATCTAAATAGAGAATCCTTTCAATTGAACTAATTTCTGAAGCTTGTTGCGCATTCATCTTCTCGCCATACCATACTACAGCTTCCGGATTTGATCTCTGAATATATAGTTTTGAAGTCTCTTTCCCGTTTCTTTTATGTAAAACAAATACTGCTTCAGGAGCTTTGATTCCCGTCAGATAATAGAAATTATTATCTTGCAGAAACGGTAGATAGAGAGTACCCTCTTCATTTGCAAATAGAATAATAGTTGTATCATCTTCCATAATCTCAACTAATTTTTGACGACGTGTTTGGTAAATATTATCCACAAATCCTCCTAAAATAATGTTTTGGAACTAACTTTTTTTTGCTGTAATATATGCAAGTATTTTCTCAGATTTTTCAAAAGCGAAAAGTGAATTGCTAATTGATTTGTTTAATAAAAAAAAACAGGAGATTTAACAATCTCCTGTTCTACAATTATATGTGCAAACTATGCTGTTTGACTTACTTTTTTCAGATTCTGAAATGTATATTGAGGTTGTTCTTCTCTCAGAATAACTTCTTTTGTGATAAGACACTCTTTTACATTTTTCATGTCAGGGATTTCATACATGATTTCCAACATGATATTTTCCATAATCGAACGCAATCCTCTGGCTCCTGTTTTTTGAGCTAAAGCTATAGATGCAACTTCGTTCAGAGCATCCTGTGTAAATTCCAGAGTTACACCTTCCATTTCAAATAGCTTTTGATACTGCTTCAAAATAGCATTTTTGGGTTTTGTAATAATTTCAATGAGTGCTTCTAATTCCAATTCGTGAAGAGAAGCTGTTACCGGAAGACGCCCAACAAGTTCCGGTATCAATCCGTATTTTAAAAGGTCATCAGGAATAACTTTTTCCATAAGACCTGGTTCATTTTGAAGTACGTTTAATTCAGAATCAAATCCTACAGTCTTCTTATTGGTTCTTGCTTTTATAATTTTCTCAAGCCCAAAGAAAGCTCCACCTACAATAAAGAGAATCTTCTTAGTGTCGATTTCTATAAAATCCTGATGAGGATGCTTTCTTCCGCCTTTGGGTGGAACATTAACTTTTGAACCTTCCAAGATTTTGAGTAGTGCCTGCTGCACACCTTCACCGGAAACATCTCTTGTAATTGAAGGAGTTTCTGATTTACGTGAAATCTTGTCGATTTCATCAATGTATATAATTCCCTTCGATGCTTTTGCTATATCGTAGTTCGCATTCTGCAATAATCTTACAAGAATATTTTCAACATCTTCACCAACATAACCAGCTTCGGTAAGAGTTGTCGCATCAGCAATTGCAAAAGGAACTTTCAGAAATTTCGCCAATGTTTGAGCAATCAGTGTTTTTCCTGACCCTGTAGGTCCAATCATAAGAATGTTCGACTT
>JAQVBK010000135.1 GCA_028690365.1 Candidatus Cloacimonadota bacterium | reverse complement strand
CTACAGTGCCGGTTATATTATATGCTGCTGTAGCGGTACTACTAGCATTCCAACCGTCTTTAAAGCCTTTTGCTTTAAGAGTAGTTGTAGAACTTATGTTTACAGGTGATGAATACACTGGTGAACTCGATGTCGGATCACTACCGTTTGTTGTGTAACGTATAGTTGCTCCGCTGGTGACACAGCTGATTGTTACACTCTGTGCTTCAGTGTAAGTCCCGGCAGAAGGATTAAAGGTGGGAATTGATACAGTCTGCATGTCTGAAATAGTATAATTTGCTGTAGCGGTACTGCTAGTATTCCAACCTTCTTTAAAGCCTTTTGCCTTCAGAGTAGTCGTAGAACTTATGTTTACAGGAGATGAATACGCAGGTGAGTTTGTTGTAGGATCACTACCGTTTGTAGTGTAACGTATTGTTGCTCCGCTGGTAGCACAGGAGATTGTCACACTCTGTGCTGTAGTATAAGTTCCCGCAACAGGATTAAAAGTCGGAGTGGCTACAGTGCCGGTTATATTATATGCTGCTGTAGCGGTACTACTAGCATTCCAACCGTCTTTAAAGCCTTTTGCTTTAAGAGTAGTTGTAGAACTTATGTTTACAGGTGATGAATACACTGGTGAACTTGATGTCGGTTCACTCCCGTCAGTGCTGTAACGTATCGTTGCTCCGGCTGTGGCACAGGAGATAGTCACACTCTGGGAGCCAGTATATGTCCCTCCTGAAGGATTAAATGTAGGAGTAGCTACTGTCTGCATTTCAGATATAGCATAATCTGCTGTAGCGGTACTGCTAGTATTCCAACCTTCTTTAAAGCCTTTTGCCTTCAGAGTAGTCGTAGAACTTATGTTTACAGGTGATGAATACACTGCTGAAGTTGCTGTCGGATCACTGCCGTTTGTGGTGTAGCGTATCGTTGCTCCGGCTGTGGCACAGGAGATGATCACACTCTGGGAGCCAGTATATGTCCCTTCGGGAGGATTAAATGTAGGAGCAGCTACTGTAATACTGTAAACATTAATGTTTACAGTATTGTTTCCTTCGCTGATGTTAACATTATTTAACTCACCCATATATTCTACATAAAAAACATCTCCATCCATATGACCGAGAGATGCCTGAAATGAATAAACATCATTATCAAGGCTAATACTACCGCTTGCTGTCCCTGAAGAAATTGTGAGATTATATTCTTTATCAAACTTCTGGTTCCATACTCTTATGGTTGCCTTATTTATCTCTTTTCCAGTATCTGTTTTATCTTCGAGGATATTTAACCCTATTGTAATACTGGTGTTGTTTGCTTTTGGTGCAAAAAAACTTTCACAACTAAGAACTAACAGCATTATTGTTAATATGATGCTCAGCAAATAAAGTCTTTTCATTATTACCTCTCTTCCAAAAATCATGGTATAGGAATCGTTATATTTACAGTCGTTGTATTAGACTTGACTTCTTCTTTACCTGAAAACAGAAAATATGATGTTGCTGCTCCCACTGCAACACCACCGGCATACCAATACCAGTTTCTTGCCAGATGCCCTTTCTCGGATTTAGGCTTCTTAGATAAGTCTGTTTTAACATTATTTTTCTTCTCGTATCCGGGAATCATGTCCAATTTAACCTTTTTAACCAATACTTCATCGATGTTCAATTTAATATTTTCCCTATAATCATTATAACCTTCTGCGCTTACCGAAAGTAAATAGTTGCCAATTGGAAGATTAGTAAAGTCGTTGCGTCCAATAGAAGAGTATTTCTCTCCGGTATCGGAGAGAAGCTCTATGAATCCATCTGTAGGAATTGTAGTTACCCTAATAGTTCCTCTTTCTGTTTCAAGCTTTATCTCAATCACTTCTATGGCATTAGGTTTAATGGCTATACTTCTTTCAACAGGCTTTGATTTTGGTTTTTCAACAACTATCGAAAGCACCTGTGGCTCAATTCTATAATTTTCTACTTTTCCACGGAAAGTCTCTCCATTAAACTTAATTGTTGCGTCTTCTGTTGAAATAATCGTTATATAAGCCGAAATATCTTCCGGATACAATTCGAATATTTTAGCTTCACCATTCTTCAATTCATAACTTTCGGATATAGTCTTACAATATTTTTCTTCAATTCTGAAATTTATTGTCTGGGGAAGAAGTGTTAAATTTTCAAATCCGCCCGGATAATTTTTGTTATCGAAATAAACAACAGCATTGGGAGATGTTCTGATAGTTAGTTTACAACGAATATCATTTAACTTGTATTGTTTTTTTGTTTCAGGTTCTTTAATGATTAATTGTTCTTCAATGGTTTCATAATTCTCCATTTCTATTCTTATCGGAAATGTGCCTTCATCGAAAAAATTTACTACAGGGGTAACACCGAATCTTACATTATCAATATAGACTATAGCGCCCTGTGGCTCAGAGTCAATATCGACAGGAATTTCCAATGCCGGCAGCATTTTCATATCTCTGAAAGTTGTTATCTGGTCATTTGCTGTAAAATTTTTTCTAATAGTAGTATACCCTTTTTTCTTCACTTCCAGAGTGTGTTCACCTTTGGTAATGTTGAAGCTCTCCCCCGTTCCCAATAATTCACCATCCAACCATTTCTCGGCATCTGCAGGATTGGAGATGACAACAAGAGAGAAGTCTTTCTTCTTATCGCCTGTTAACTCCAGATGATAGACATCACCTTCATCCAAATAGGGAATTCCGTAACTGTATAATACCACATCAAGTGGTTTATAACCCAGAGCATAAACTTCTATCATACGCTCATTGGGCTGCACATAAACCTCATGTCTGCCAGGTTTGGCAATGTATTTTACCAATTCTACATTGGGCTTAAATTCCATTTCCACTTCTAAGTCAGTGAGAAAAATTATACAGGCTGCTTTGCGGTTGTTTACATCTTTTATTGAAGCCGGGATTATTTCACTAGTCTTTTTTGCTTTGCCTACAATCTTCATTTCCATCAGTTTGTCCTGGCAGATTAGTGGCAGGATAAGCATTAATAAAAGCACAATCGTTATTGTTCGTTTCATCGGATTCTCCCCAAAATTATTGAAGGCAGAAAAATGTGAATAATATGCAGGTCAAGTAAAAATAGATATAAAATTAACAACAACATAAAAAATGTATAATTTCAACTGATGATGATATGTGCTGTTGCTTGTTTTATATATCTTTTATTGTTTTAATCTTGTTTTCAGATGTGAAAAAGTGTTATAAATAAACAACTTACGAATCCAAATATAACTAAAAGACGGTAAACTATAACTTTTTGACGGTCAAATATAACTAAAAGACGGTGAAGTATAACTAATTTACGGTTTAATATAACCAAAAGACGGCGAACTATAACTAAATGACGGTGTACCAGTAAATAGATGTTGACTATTAATATAACCTGTAAATTTTTTGACCATAAAGGAGCTCAGATGACAAAAGATTTACAAGTTAATAAATCAAATAGATTGGTTGAGGCAAGATACAGGCTGACACTGTTAGAGCAGAAGTTTATCCTTATGGTAGTTTCCCTCATTAATCCGGAAGATCAGGACTTCAAATTTTTCAGTTTATCGATAAAAGATGTGTCACAGGTATTGGGTTTAAACTCCAAAAATGCCTATCGTGATTTAAGAAAAGTAATTATTTCGCTGAATAAAAAGACTCTTATCATTTCCAAAGAGGAAAAGGGTGAACTGATTATGTCCTGGGTTTCATCTTCGGAATACTTCAAAGACGAAGGACGAATAGAATTTGAATTTTCTGAGAAGCTTAAACCCTATCTACTTCAATTAAAGAGAGATTTTACCACTTTCAAGCTTAAGAACATTTTAAAGCTCAAAAGTTTATATTCAATAAGAATATATGAGATATTGAAACAATATGAGAAGATTGGCTACAGAAAAATGAGTTTGGTTGAATTCAGGAAAATGCTTGGACTGAGTGATGATGAATATCCATTGTTTGCTAATCTGAATCAGAAAATTCTGAAAGTTGCAGAGAAAGAGCTGAAGCAAAAAACAGATATCAGCTTCGTTGTAGAGACTCTGAAAGAAGGCAAATCAGTAACGCATCTAGTCTTTCGCATAATACATCAGAATTCAGCTGAACTTCAGGATTCTCTCAGTAATAAAAGAAAGTATCTGATAGAAACAATCAATGATAAAATTGAGCAGATATTTAATGAATTAGCAATAAAAACACAATCTGCTGCTATAAAAAGCAGTACTCTGGCTGAGATATCGTCGAAAGAATGGAATATTGTCGATGAAAAACATAGGGAAGAGCTGATTGCCAGTGGGATAGATTTTATAAAATATGTAAGATTAAAAGCGGAATATGTTATAAAACAATTTGAGAAAAAGAAGGCTGATAACCCTATTGGAATGCTCATAGATGCTATCAAGAATAACTATGATGGTATAGACGCTTATATAGATGAAAGTAAGAAGGAAAATAGAAAAAAGAGCAAAGAGCGTTTAGCAGAGTTAGAAAAACAGAAAGAAGATATAATGACTAAAATTGCTGAGAATAATTCAAAGCTCTGTTATGAAATTGCTGAGAAAGAAAAAGATACATTAAAAGACATAATAGAGCTGGTCAGAGAGAATAAATCTTCAGTTATCAGAATTCCGCAAGATAAAGATAATCTGATGGATATATATAACGAAAGTCTTATGACAAAAGCATATGTAAATCTGGAGATTATGAACAGATTTAGTGAAAAATTTGATGAGATAAATAAAAATTTAAATATGAGGGTATTAGAAGTAAACAGAATGATCGAGGAGGTTAGAAGAGATGGGTAAAGTTATATCTGTAATCAACCAAAAAGGCGGAGTGGGGAAGACCACTATAGCTTTCAATCTGGCTAAAGGTCTGGCAAAGAAAGGAAACACAATATTAGCTATAGATAACGATCCGCAGGGTAATCTCACCAGTGCATTTATAGGAAGTCATCAGAAGCCTGCCGCTGATATACTTAATTTTTACAAAAATCAGGCAGAAATAGTAATTCCACAGACAATCGATAATAATTTATATCTGATAGGAGCAGACATTCATCTTTCCAAAGTATCTGACAGCGGAATAGATGTGATTTTTAATTTGAAAGAAGGTCTCGATAGAATGAAAAACAGATATGACTATGTAATCATCGATTGTTTACCGTCTTTTGGTTATCTTAACATGGCTGCGCTGAAAGCTTCGGATTATGTTTTAGTTCCAACCAAGCCTGCGCCATTTTCTCTCGAAGGATTAAGAGATTTATTTGATTCAGTTGAGAAGGCAAAAAAGAGATTTAATCCTGATTTGAAAATCATAGGTATTGTGCTTAATCTTGTTGAAGGAAGAAAGACGATAATTGGTGAAGAAATAGAACAGGTTTTGCGAGACAAATTTGGTGATCTTGTCTTTACAACAAAAATTAGCAGAGCTACAGCGATTGAAGAAAGTCCGAGTGAACAGAAATCAATAGTTGAATATAGCCCTGAAAGTAAACACGCAGACTTATTTAATCAATTAGTTGATGAGTTATTGGAGAGGATGTAAAATGGCAAAGAAAGGATTTCGAGCAGCAGCAGAGAATATGATTGGTTCAAAAACAAACAGTATTGAATCATTCATTGAAACCAAAACGAAGGAAGAAACTATTCTTGAGATAGATATCCATAGCGTAAAAGACAATCCCTATCAACCAAGAAAGTACTTTGATGACTCTTCATTACAAGATTTGTGTGATTCTATAAAAGAAAACGGTATAATTCAGCCCATCATAATAACGATGATTAATGATGACTACACCCTGGTTGCCGGAGAAAGAAGATTACGAGCAGCTAAAATGGCTGGAATGACAACTATACCGGCAATAAAAACAACAGGAAATCCTTTGGAGATATCTCTGATTGAAAATCTGCAAAGAGAGAATCTCAAACCAATAGAAGAAGCGGAAGCCTTAAGAAAGATGATAGATGACCATAATTACAGTCAGGAAAAATTAGCAAGAGTGCTGGGTAAATCCAAAGCAACAATCAGCGAGTTGCTTTCCCTGGTCAGGCTTCCTGATGAGATTAAAGAGGAGAGCAGAAAGTCTGATGTTTCCAAGAGAATTCTCATAGAAATAGCTAAAGTCGATAATCCGAAAGAAATGAAGAAGTTGTTTGATAGGGTAATTAATGAGAAATTAACCAGTGATGATCTGAGAACAATCAAAAGAGAAACAGAGAAGACTGATAAAACCGATAAAAGTGATATTGAAAAGACGCTCAAAAAAATACAGAGTACAAATGCTTTATTGAACAAAATAGATATACATACGTTAGAGCAAAATAAGAAAGAAGATATCAGGAAGGCATTAAAAATACTCAATGTTATAGTAAGCGAATTGCTTATTGGAATACCTGAAACAAGGGATGATAAATAAAATAGTTCGGCGCGCCGAACATAAAGAGATGATATAAAATAGTATTCAGATATTAATAAATATATCATCTCTTAATCTTTATAATATACAGAAAAGGAAGTGGGGGATACATGCGGATAATTCTAATTATACTGCTATTGGTTAGTTTGACATCTTTTTATGCATATACCAGTAAGGAAACAATCAAAACCGGTAGATATTACTATGGCGAATACAATTCCGATGATGAAACTGAAGCAAGAGAGAGGGCTCTGCATAGGCTTTCTGAGAATATTTCAGTTACTATATCATCAGATTTCAAAGATTATATTGAAGAGAAAGATGGCAATGTAAGAACATCTGCCAGTAGCATTATTAACAGCTATTCCAACATCACGCTGCGCAATCTCACCCCGATCAGAGAAATAAACCAGGGCAACTACTATTATCTCTACTATATTCATCAGGATTCCCTAAGAGTATTATATAACGAACGTAAAAAGGTTATATGTGACATCTACAATGAAGCTGAAAAGATGCATTCCGGCAATAATCTGGCAGGAGCTCTGCAATATTACTACTATGCCATTGTGATGATGAATTCGATTCCGGAGACTAATATTATGCACGGAAACAGTAATCTGCGTACTCTTATTCCCTCCAGAATCAAGAAAATATTCAATGAAACGGTTTTTACTCTCATAGATGACAATAAAGAAGATGAAATCAGAACTCTGACTTTTAATGTGACCTATAACGGAAATCCTGTATCAAAGCTTGATTTCATCTATGCTGAGAGAAATTCTGAATACTATACTGTTGTTCGTGATGGTAAGGTTGTCTGTAAATTGACCGGACCGTCAGTCAATTACAAGGATATGGATATTCGGATAGAATACAAGTTTTCCAAAGACAGAGAGATCATCAGAGAAGTGAATCAGCTCTGGAATGTGGTAAGAAAACCAAATTTTGAAGATAACCGCCGTAATATAAGACTCAGAAAAGCAAAACCTGAAAAATTATCCGGTGAAAAGCAGACACAAATAGCCGGAAAACAAAAATACGATTTTTATACCACCCAAGATAATGAATGTCCTATAGCAGATAAAATTTATGAAGAAGCTGCAAAACTAATCAGTGTTTTAAGTAATGCAGATGTAAGAGATATTGCCGAAACTTATGCTTCCGATCAGTTCCTGCAGGAAAAACTAAAAGAAATTATTAAATACAATAATCCGGCAGTCATTTTGAATTCCATGGAAGTAAAAATAAATGAGACTGCAGAAGGCTGGGAAATGCGTTCTGTTCCGCTTAGCTGCACTTATAAAAGCCTGGATAAACAGTCAACCGAATACCTTGTTCTGGATTTTGACCATGATGGTATGTTGCAGGATGCAAACTTTACAATCTTTAATCAGATGTATGAAGAGCTTGTAGAGCAGTGTTCTGATGAAAATGAAAAAAAGGAACGTCTGATAATTATCAAATTTCTGGAAAAATATCGCACAGCCTACCTGAACCGTGATCTGGAGGTACTGGAGAACATTTTTGCCGAGCAAGCTATAATAATTATAGGCAGAAAGTTGGAGTTTCGTGAACCGCCCAAGGACATAGAATACCAGAAGCTGAATGAAAACCAGCCGGATATAGAATATTTGCAGATGAATAAGGTGCAGTTCCTTGTCAGGCAGCGAAATATATTCAATAGTCAAAAAGATATTCATCTCAGTTTCAATACCATCAACATCAGTAAAAAAGATAAAGACAGTCGTGTATATGGGGTGGAAATGCGACAGATGTATAACTCCACCGGTTATTCAGACGAAGGTCATTTGTTTCTGCTGATAGATTTCGAGGGGGTTGAACCTTTGATATATATTCGCAGTTGGCAACCCCAGGAGTGGAGCAGAGATCAGATAATCCAGATGGCAAACTTCAAAATTCTGGGATGAAAAGAATAAATTCTCATTATAGGTTATTTCAGAGTATTCCAATAGCTGACAAATAGCTAAAAAAAATTGAGAAGAGTTGCTGATATTCTCCTGAGTTCACAATTACTCAAGGTTGTCACAATGCATATTTAAAGCAAAAGACCATGGCATATTGCCATGGTCTATATTTTTAGGTGGTTTACCCTGAAGAGATTTGCTTCTAACTTCAATCACAATCCGGAATTTCTACTTCTCTAACAGCCATTCTGTAGGTATTCTCATGCAAATCCAATACTTTTGATACAGGACTCTGATATCCTCCTGCAAGGTTCCAGACAATCGGAATTCCCGTGTTTTTAGCAAAACCGAAAACTATTTCGTCTCTTTTACGCATTTCCTCAGTTGTGAGTATCCCACCCAGCGGATCATCAACATGCGGATCGGCTCCAGCCTGATAGAATAAGATAGAACAGGCAG
>JAQVBK010000134.1 GCA_028690365.1 Candidatus Cloacimonadota bacterium | reverse complement strand
ATGATATCTTCCATTAGACAATTGAGACCTCTGGTCGATAATCAACCATGGGGTATATTTTTTCTTGATTTTAAGAAAAGAAGCTTACCAATTGGTGCGTTACGAAAAATACTATCCGGTTTAGTTTTCTCGAAACGACGCAACACTGAGCACGCTGTATGGGACAAAAGTGAATTGTTGTTTATCTGTTCTCTTAAATACGAAGACAATCTGGTAATTGGTTTTGTACATTTTAAAGACTCAAACTCAACTGTCCCGTCAATAAATACGGTTTATTGGGATGTAAACAAGGAAACAAATTTTAATTTTAAATACAGGTTGGACAATCTAGCTTGGCCAAGCGATATGAGTAAAACAGAAGAATGGAAAAGAAACTGGAGTAGTGCTTTTACAACGGTTTATAGGGAAAATATTGTACAGTCCCGGCAGTTGGTAGAACAGTTGGCGGAGCTTGCTCAGAACACCAGGCAGAGAGTTTTGGAAACCTACTTAGTAGAAAATGCAAGTGGGGAACTACACAAGTTATATAAAAAATTTCAAGAACTATTAATTCATGATCTTTCTATTACCGATTTTGCTGACATGTATGCACAGACAGTGGCTTACGGTTTATTTTCTGCACGTTGCATGGATTCGGATGGACATTTTGAACTGTCTGAAGTTGTTGACCGTATTCCCACGACCAATCCCTTTCTTAAGCAACTCCTTAAAAACTGTTTTGAACATGGTTTAGGAAGCTCTAAAAGCCTCATGTTTGACGAATTAGCTATCGGAGAAATCGTCGATTTACTGGATCATATTGACACTGACAAGATTCTGGACGACTTTGGCCGTCAAACTGGCGGTGGTTCCGAAGACCCAGTAATTCATTTCTATGAGGGCTTTTTGGATGCCTATGAGCATGAACAAAAGAAACGCCGAGGGGTCTACTATACTCCTGATCCGGTAGTCAGCTTTATTGTGCGCTCGGTGGATGAAATTCTGCGCAACGAATTTGGATATGCTGATGGTCTAGCTGATGTTTCTACAAAGACTTTAGAGTATCAGCGCGAGAGCAAAAAGCAAAAAAAAGGTACCCAGACCAAATATGTAACTGACAATAAAGAAGTTCCAGCGGTTCAGATCCTTGATCCGGCGACTGGAACCGGAACATTTCTATCGCATACGATTCGTCAGATAAAGGCAAATTTTAACCACAAGCACCAGAGGAAATCAGAAGATGAAATTAAAGAACTCTGGAATGAATATGTTCCAAAGCATCTTTTGCCACGCTTAAACGGATTTGAACTAATGATGGCTCCATATGCAGTGGCCCATATGAAGCAGGCAATGGTTTTGAAAGAAACCGGCTATGATTTCACCGGCGACGAGCGCGTCAATGTTTTCCTCACCAACTCACTTGAAGAGGCCGGAAATGCCTTAATGCAAGCTGCTCTTTGGGAAGACCCATTGGCGACCGAGTCCATTGAGGCGAATCAGGCGAAAAAGAATAAGGGTATCAATGTGGTGATTGGTAATCCTCCGTATAGTGTGAGCAGTTCTAACAAAGGCGATTGGATTCTTCATATTCTTGAGGATTATAAGAAAGACCTCAATGAGCGCAAGCTCAATTTGGATGATGATTATATCAAATTTATTCGTTTAGGACAAAGCATCATAGAAAAGGCAGGGGCAGGTATTGTAGCCTATATTTCCAATAACGGCTTTTTGGATGGTGTTACTTATCGGCAAATGAGGAAAAGCCTTCTGGAAGTTTTTGACCGGATTCACATTATTAATTTACATGGAAATAGCAAGAAAAAAGAATCCGCACCAGATGGGAGTAAAGATGACAATGTGTTTGATATTCAGCAAGGAGTGAGCATTAATATTTTTGTTAAATACCATCGTCATCCTCAAAAAACTGCCGAAGTGTTTTATTGCGATCTGTTTGGGGAGCGCACCTATAAGTATTCCGAATTGTTAAATTATATGCCTCTGGTAAAATCTATGAAAGCGCTCAGTCCATCCGACCCATATTACTTTTTTGTTCCTAAAAACTTTTCTTTCAAAGATGTATATGAACAAGGATTCAAACTAACAGATATTTTTACCATTTATAATTCTGGCATACAGACTAAGTGTGATAATATTGCTGTCTCCTTTGAATCAGAATTACTAAAGGATAATATTGACTTTATCAGAACACACAGCGAAATGGAAATCGAAAATCATTTTGGCCGTAAAAGCAGTAGCGGATGGAGCTCAAAAAACGCGAAGAGAGATGCCTTGAAAAACAGCAAGATCCAAATACCTCCGTATTTATATCGTCCTTTCGACAATCGATTTGTTATTTACTCAGAAAACTCATCCGGTTTGATTGGGCGACCTAGAATTTCAGTAATGAACCATCTACTGGTTGAGAACATTTCTCTTATTTCCTGTCACTTCCAAACGACATTCGACTTTCAACATATTTTCGTCACGGATAAGATTTCAGATTTGAACTCCATATCTATGCAAACTGGTGAGCAATCCTTTGTTTTTCCGTTATTTATTTACGAACAAACACTACAAGGGACACAACGCTATCCAAACCTTGACCCTGATATTATCCATAAAGTATGTGATTCTCTTGAGTTACCGTTTAAACCAAAATTTGGGCGCGAAAAAATGGATTGTTTTTCGCCTTTAGATCTAATTGACTATATATATGCTGTTCTACACTCTCCACGTTATCGTAAAACCTATAAGGAGTTCCTCAAGATCGATTTCCCTCGTGTTCCATATCCGACAAATCAAGAGCTGTTCTGGAAATTGGTTGAGTGGGGCAGAAAGCTGCGACAGCTGCATCTTTTGGAAGTAACGGGGTTGGACAATCTGATCACGGAATACCCAATAATTGGGAATAACTTGGTTGAAAAGTCAGTTTATGTGGACGGGTCCGTTTATATTAACAGCACACAGCATTTCAGCGGTGTGCCGCAGGTCGCTTGGGAGTTTTACATCGGCGGCTATCAGCCAATGAAGAAGTGGCTGAAAGACCGCAAAGGTAGGGCATTAACCGAGGATGATATTATGCATTATCAGAAAATGATTGTGGCGCTGACAGAAACCGACCGGATCATGAAAGAGATCGATGAAGAAATTGAGTTTTAGTCAGTTGTTGTAGTTTATCAACGAAAGACGAGGATTAGATGAACGAGGAGGAAATATGGTACTCAGTACCGATAGGTAGTGGGAGGTATGGCGCAAGCTTCTTTAAGCAATATAATGAAAGTGAAATCAAATCAAGAATAAGGAGTTGTAAATAATGGCAGAAATAAAATTTGAAATCAAGGAAACAATCGGCATTGTATCTGAAGGCTCAAAAGGCTGGACTAAAGAACTGAACCTCATAAGTTGGAATAATAAAGACCCGAAGTATGATCTTAGAGATTGGTCACCGGAACATGAAAAAATGGGTAAGGGCGTTACTTTGAATAACGAGGAATTAAAGAAGTTAAAGGATTTGCTCAGTGGTCTAAACTTGTAAGCTTGTCAATGGGAATAATTGGGGGCGATATTACTGAAGAGTAAATATGATAATTATTACTACTGGGAGAACATTGTAAAGAAAGACAAAAGTGAAAACCCGTTTGCTTTTGATCCTATAACGGAGGAATCGGTATTCTTCCATGGGGTTATTGTTAACTGCCATGGTCAGAGTTACGAAAAATGGCTACACTTTCCCAATAAGGAAGCTTTACTTGGCTTTTTGAATTATGTTTTTGTGTCAATGTCATTTTTTTCTTTCCTGTCTAATGAGACAGAATTACTTATTCAAGGTGATCTTGATGAAATGCTGGATATAATGACTGATTCCGAGAAATGTAGCCAGAAAGATTTGATTCCTGAAATGAGAGAATTCAGTAGCCAGATCAGAGAGCTTTGGAATTGTGACGGCGGAAAATGTTTTGATGAACTCAAGAAGTTCTTGGTGAAATATAATGAGCGATGGAACAAGGGGCTCGAAATATTCTCATACATCGACGTTTTCAAATCACCACTTGAGCTTGGTAAATTCATGGTTGATTCATATGAAAACTCAGAAGAAACCGACATTTCCATGATAGAAGACCAGCTGGGAGTTGCAAAAGATGAATGGCTTAATATTTGCAGCAACGTCTATGAGAATGATTTTATGAAAAGGAAGTTTATAGAGATATTGAACAATCGGATAAAGGATATGCTTTAGGGGATGTGGGAATGAAATATAATGAACTTGAAATCAAGAAAATGATGAAAAAAGGATCCGATAATTTGTCAGTAGATGAACTGATTTCTATCGACATCCTTAATTTTATTCGTACCGTTTATCTTAACAAACAAGAATTTTACTCTGCTAGATTTGATACCCAATATTTCGGTGACCGGGAGATGATGTTCAAGAAGGAAGCAAACTGCCTGATTGGGCATTGTCGGGTATCATTCAAAGATGAGGGCAAGGTAATTGATTATCTATTTACTGAAAATGGTTATGAACTATTAAGTGAAATTTATAAAACAGAATAATGATATGGGAAGGATAAAGGAGTTGGGTAGCAATGGAAAGGTGTGCATAAGAATTGAAGCAGATTATGGAATTTGAATTAATAGATGATGATATTTATGCAATTGAGATTGCAAAAAAAATTGTGCGGCGTTTTCTAAGGCACCCTCATATTACGCCCCGGCAAGTGGTCGGCTTAGGAAATGCACTGCATGCACTTGAACGGCTACCCAAAGTTACAGAAGGATTAAACTGTGAATTTGGTTTAGAATATCATGCAGGAAACGAAGAAATTAATGAAATGCAATATATTACCTTCAGAATATCTGAGACTGAATTTGAAATCCAGAAGGGTGGAAGTGTTTATGATAAGGCGGTAGGTAGTGACAGTCTCTCTGAACCTAGCTGGTTAATTGAAGTTGGAGGAAATAGAAGCACAGGATGCGAACTATATAATATTGAAAGCAGTATTGAGGAATACCTGAATCTTGGTGCCGATATTATTGTCAGCGATGAATCAGATATTGATTATGAATGAAAAGTTGAAAAGGATACCGGCGGCAGAAAATTTGACCCGGAGTATTTCTATCTGAATGAAGTGAACCGGGCGTTAAGTAAAATTAAATAAACACAAAGCCGAAGCACTTACTTCGGTCTTTTTATATTTCACACCAAACCCAGAATAATCCAGTATAGTGTTTTGTAGTATAATTTAACATGTTGACTTGCATAATGTGGAAAATAATGTGGAAAATCAAGCATAATGTGCTTCGCTTATCGTGTAGAGTAGTTGGGGAAGATATTTCCTTGTAGCTTTTGGGGGACATAACAAATGAAGCAAAAACAAATTAAAATCTATAGCTTTGGAAGATCATGCATTAAGGACGGGACAATTACCTCTGAAAACTTCGAAGATAATACAATAACATTAGCAGAAAGCTTTCTTACGCTCGCTCTCGAATGCTACAAAAACATAAAGATAGAAGACAAAAGATGCCTGTAATGCAAAAGCCGTGGATGAAAGTGTTTTGCTGGATGCTTTTGTTCGGGTGTTTAATAGACTCTATGAAAATAGGGATGCACTCATAAAAACGCTAACTGATAATATTGAAAAGGTCATTATGAAAAAGGCCAGTACCAAGGAAATTAAAGCTCTTGACAAACAGATTGAGAAATTCAAAACCGAATTGAAGGGACTTGTACAGTTTCAAGTGAAAAACGGCATGGATGATGAAGTCTACAAGGAAGAGTACATACGGGTATCCACAGAATTGGAGGAACTTCGAAAGCGAAGGGTAGAGTATGATAGGCAGGATAGTATTAAGGAAGCCCTCCGGCTAAGGGTAAATGAAATTGTAGAGACGATAAACAGCAGGCAGGAACTGCTAGAAGAATTTGATAATGAAATATTTAATGCGTTGGTTGAGAAGATAGAAGTAATCTCACCAACGCATTTTATTTTTGTGTTGAAGAGCGGAATGAGGGTTGAAGAAATATATAGTAAATAAGCCCTTTTAAGATATAATTATAGGGAATCTTATTAATATTCCGACCTTTGGTCGGCTGAAAGATCTGATTGCTCTAAAAACGCATGGTTTTCAACCGATCCGCCTTCGGCGGGCTAGAAGGCATAATATATCATAATTATGGAAGGTGTTGCAAGAAATATTGTGTATGAATACATCACCAAAAATGAACCATGACACTTCAGTTTATATGCAAAACAACTGGTATTCATACTATGCCGGATATGCAGATGGTTTTATAAAAGAAGCAATAGAGGAATACGGAAAATGTTTTAAAAACCCAATATTATTAGATCCTTGGAATGGTTCAGGGACTACAACCTTAGTTGCAAGTATGTTGAATCTTTCGTGCTATGGTTTTGACATTAATCCAGCAATGATAGTTGTATCTAAAGCAAAATTATATGATGTTCGAGCATTGAATGTTGAATATATTCAAAAACAGTTATTATCGATTTGTCCATTACAACTTTCTGAACAAGAGTATAGCGATGATCCATTGAATACATGGTTTTCATTAGAATCCTTGTCTGCAATTCGTTTGGTAGAGGAGAAAATTCAAAACATTACATCTGTTAGTCAAAAAGATAGAAAATTACGTAGAATCAAAGATATCTGTTGTATTGAAATGCTCAGCAATGAAGTCTGCTGTTTTTACTTGGCGTTTTTTACTACACTTAAACAATTTGGAAAAGTGTTTGTGGGTTCCAATCCTACTTGGATTAAGTCCAAAAATATAGAAAAATTGACCTTAAACATTTCCGACATTGTATCGGTATATTTAAATAATATAGAAAATATGAAGAAAGAGTATTCAACAGGTGTCAATTCAAAAAATATATATTTAGCTATCGGCGATTCTAAGGATATTCCATTGAAAAATGGTAGTATCGATATGGTTATTGCATCTCCGCCTTACTGTACACGTATTGATTATGCTATTTATACTAAAATTGAACTTTCTTTGTTGGGATATAGTAATTTTGAGGTTCAAAATTTGCGGAGAAAAATGATAGGAACTCCTACTATAAGAAAGAACACTATTTATGATGACATTTCTCAAAACATTCCATTACCCGAAATATCAGAATGCTGTTTTCGGACTATGAATAGTATTTCTGCTCATTATAGCAAGGCCGCTAAAAGTTATTATTACAAGACTTATGCTCAATATTTTTCAGGAATGTATTTATCAATGCAAGAAATTTATCGAGTGTTAAACTACAATGGAATAGCAGTAATAGTAGTGCAAGATTCTTGGTTCAAAGATATTCATGTTGACCTTCCTGGTATTGTTTCAGAATTTGGGCAAAGTTGTGGCTTTTCAATACTTAGCAAAACGGATTTTTGTGTGAAAAATAATCTAAACTATATTAATTCAAAAAGTAGAAAATACAAGAGTGTGAAACAGACTGTGGAATCAGTTATCATTTTGAAAAAGAGGTAGTTTTTATGGGGAAAAATTTGATTGAAGTCATTGATGAAAGAATCAGAGAACTAAAAATCACATCATTGGACATTTCTTTCAATGAATTAGCAGACATGTATAAAAATGATGAATTATTAATTAGCCCTAATTATCAACGAACATTTAGGTGGGATATTTCAAAACAATCAAGATTCATTGAATCATTGTTATTGGAAATGCCTATTCCACCTATTTATGCAATAGAAATTGAAGACGGCAGATATGAATTAATTGATGGACTACAACGTATATCTTCGTACTTGAATTACCGAGGGCTATTAAGGGAGCTTCCTGAAGAAAATCAAGTTATTCCTGAAAACGCATTAGAAGACATCGATGATAGTGAAAGTGTGTTTGGGGATGATGAAGAAACGGCGAATAATGTTGAAAAAGGATTTGCATTAAATGGTTGCGATATTATTCCTGAATTAAATGGACAAAAATTTGATGATTTACCAGCTAGTATGAAAATTAAAGCAAAGAGATCTTTTGTGCGCCTGGATGTATTGCGTAAAGGCATAAATCCTCAACTTAAATATCATATGTTTAAACGGTTAAACACAGGAGGAGAAAAATTATCTGCACAAGAACTACGCAATTGCTCAATTCGTCTAATTGATAACAAATTCATAGATTTTATAAATCAGCTTGCAACAAATATTGATTTTCAGCAAACGCTGGCGTATGTTAGTGTAAGTCAAAAAAAGAAAAAGTTTGCAGAAGAATTAGTACTCCGCTTTTTTGGTATGAAAAATAGAATAACTTCTTTTTCGCATAATGTTGATTCATTCCTAACCCAATATATGGAGGAAGTATCTGTTAGTGATGCTTCTTCTCATCCAATTTTCAACTATGAACAAGAGAAGATCGTTTTTGAGAATACTTTTAAGATATTAAATCAATCCTTAGGAAAAGATGCCTTTGCTGTGTATAAAAATAATTCTCCAAAATTGTCGGGCTTTAATGTATACCAATATGAAGCTATTACATCTGGTATGCAATCAATATATGGAAAACTTTTAGATGGATCTTATTCCATAGAATTATTTGCTGAAAAAATAAAAAAGGCAAAAGAAGATAAAGATTTTAGAACCTATACTGTTGGAGGAGGAAAAAATTCTTCAGGTGTATTAATGAACAGATATCAATTTATAGTTAATGTATTGGGTGAGTAATTATGACATTTACAGAATTGTGTGAAAAACTAAGAGAAGAATTAGAATCTGAATATAGTAATCGGATAAGTGAATTAGTAGAATACGAAAATTTTATGGCTACGCATTCTCAAGACGAATCTTTCAACGAAAACTA